>MNVK01000022.1 GCA_001871685.1 Nitrospirae bacterium CG1_02_44_142 | reverse complement strand
ATAAATCTTCCGGCCCCTCACAGGGTTTTTATTGGCGGCAGCGGGGGGAAACTCAAGGAGATAATAGATTTAATCGCCAAGATGCAAACTGCAATTATTGTAATAAACGCCGCAACAGTTGAGACTTTGAACATTGCTGTCGCTGAACTTCAAAGAAACGGTTTTCTGGTTGATGTCTCACAGGTCTCTGTTTCCCGCATGAAAAAGATTGGAGAGGGCAACTGTTTTTCAGCGCTTAATCCTATTTTTGTGATAAAGGGAGAAAAAAGTTAAAATATTATCAGGTCGTTAAAATTGAGGAGGCGCATATGTTAGAGGTCATCAGGCAAAGACGAAGCATAAGAAAGTATATTCGGAAGGACATAGAAAAGGAAAGGCTTAATGAAATTCTGAAAGCAGCTATGTTTTCTCCGACAGCAAGAGGATTAAGGCCGTGGGAGTTTATATTAGTCACAAATAATGAGGCCAAGCAGCAGCTATCAACAGCAACGCCGTATGCCGGTTTCGCTAAAGAAGCCCCTGTTGTCATTGTAATCTGCTATGACACGACAAAAGGGAACCGTTTTAAAGAGGACTGTTCTATCTGCGCTGAGAACATTTACCTTGAAGCCGCAAATCAGGGACTCGGCGCCTGCTTTATACAGATAGCTGAAGGGACAGAAGGCAGTGTCGGAGAGCCGGAGGCATTTGTCAAAAATCTACTTTCCATTCCTGAGCAATACCGTGTGCAATGCCTCATGCCGATAGGTTATCCGGAAAAACAGCCTGAGCCGCATAAAGACAAAGAGTTTGATGAAGGCAAGATACATGATGAAAAATTTTAAGCGCATATAATTATGCGGATTAGAATAGGACACCTCTCTACTTTTTATCACACCGCCATACTCTTAATGGCAAGCACAGAAACAAATAAAAGGCTCGGCGCAGAGATAGAATGGAGGCTCTTCGGCACAGGCCCTGCAATTGTAAATGCCTTTGAAAGGGGTGAGATTGACCTCGCATATGTCGGCATTCCCCCTGCGATTATAGGTATAAGCAGAGGCGTAAATATCATATGCGTTGCAGGAGGGCATATTGAAGGCACGGTAATTTCAGGCAAAAAAGAACTGAAGGGCTTTCCGGAGGAAGCCGGCCTTAAAAACATTATCGGACAGATTAAAGGGGAAAATATTGGCGTTCCCGGAAATGGCTCTATCCATGATATAATCCTTCAAGACTGCATTGAAAGGTTTAATCTAAAAAATGATATAAAAGTCATAAACTTCCAGTGGGCTGATATGGTTCTTGAGGCGATGGCAAAGGGAGAAATATCTATTGCATTCGGAACCCCTGCGCTGGCCTCAGCAATAAAACGCTATGCTGATGGGAAGATACTTTATCCGCCTTCAATGCTCTGGCCTAATAATCCAAGTTATGGGATTCTTGCGGATAAGAAATTTCTGGAAGAAAAAAAGGCTGCAGTTGAGCAATTTCTGATTCTCCACGAAGAGGCGACAGCTTTTATGAGAAATAAACCTGAAGAGGCATTAAAGGCAATCGCTGATTATATAGGCTTTATAGACAAAGAACTTGTCCTTGATACTCTTAAGATATCTCCCAAATACTGCGCGAAAATCACCGAAGGCTATATATCTTCGACAATGGAATTCGTGAAAGCGCTTAAGCGCCTCGGTTACATAAGCCGGGGAATTTCAAAGGATGAGATATTTGATTTATCCCTTATAGAAAAGCTTCATACTGAAAAAGAGCATTATAGTGATGGAATCTCGGCTTAACAGTTCTGTGTTATAGTTATTAAGAGGTGAACTGACATGCCAAGGAAAAAGAAGCATTTGCCCATACCGCCTAAAACGCCTTTTGGAAGAAACAGGCTCTATGATGAAGCGCAGAAGGATATTCCCCTTACTGCTGACAGGATGGCTGAGGCAATGGCAACAGGAAGAATAGAAGATTTTTTCCGGAGTGAACTTCCTCAAGGTGAACATGCGAAAAAACTGGCTTCCATGATGATGGGAATGACGGGGATGACGCCGCCTGAGGGCTTTATGGAAAAAACTGAAAGGGAAGAGGGAACTCCTTCTCCTCAGATGCCGGCTGAAGAGGTCACCAACGCTGTCCATGCAGGAGATGTGAAGGCGCTTATGGGACTCCTTGAAAGAGAGCATAAAAAGAGAATGCCGGAGGCTGAGATGGAGAAGAAAGAGGAAGAAAAAGCCCCCGCCCTCTCTGCCCCTGAAAAAGAAGTCCTTGACTCGCTCATGAGGATCGCATCAGAAAATAATGCCTCAATTGACTGGCTGATGCTTAGGGCGCTTAAACTTTATATCAAAGAGTATGAGAAGACAGGAAGGCTTTAGGTTTTTATAAACCGCATCACCTGTTTTTTATTCTCCAGATGATGCAGCGAGATATTTGGCACAGCCCTGTTTCCTGTGATAGCGAGGGCGTGAATAAATCTGAGTCCTTTGCCTGTATCTTTCATCGCATCAACCAATTCTTTTTTTGTAGACGCCTTCGCAGTATCCTTAATCCCGAATCCCCTTGCCACTATCTCAAGGTCAACGCATGTTCCCGTAAGAGTCGGCTGGTTTCCTGTTGAGCCGTATGCGCTGTTATCTATTGCAAGGATAGTGAGATTGCCGGGAAAAAGACAGGCCGCTGTTGCAAGTGTGCCCGGATTCATCAAGAGACTTCCGTCTCCGTCTATAACAACCACTTTCTTATCAGTTGAAAGGCTTATTCCCAACCCTATTGAAGCTGCCATGCCCATGCTGCCAAGCATATAGAAATTTGAAGGCTGATGTTTTATGTGAAACATCTCCTTTGCAGGAAAACCAAGATTGCAGACAACAACTTTGTTATCAAGATAAGGGGCAACTATTTCAAGTATTTCATAACGGGTGAACTTTGGAGTTGATGCATGATGCACGATGCATGACCCCCCTTTAATTCCCCCCTTATTAAGGGGGGACAGAGGGGGGTGTATCCTGTGTCTTGCATCTTGCATCAGGGATCCTGACCTCTCCCATATCTCCGGGCTCAAAAGAAATACATGAATTTTATTTTTCTTATAAACATCCCTGAGCTTTTTTTCTATGACTTTGAAATCATCTCTTTTGCTTATAACTGAATGAGATATCCCCGCCCCTTTTAAAATCTTTGGCATCCCCCGTCCCATCGGAACCTGCGCCGCTATCTTTTCATTATAAATTCCGCGCTGGCTTATGAATATCGCAAGTGGAAGTTCATAGAAGCCGGTGAGTGACAATAGGGCATTTATCATATTGCCTATGCCTGAACTCTGGACAAATACTGCAGGCATTTTGCCTGCAAGCGCTGAGCCTGCTGATATTCCAACCCCTTCCTCTTCTCTTGTAAGCGGGACATGGAAAAAACTGTCTTCAATCATTTCAAGGAGTGTTTTTATCTTCTCGCATGGAAGGGATGATGTGAAATCAACACCGCTATTTTTCAATATTCCTATTAGTTCTTCTTCAGGATTGGGCATAAAAGCTCCTCTATTTCCTTATCTGTAATCTTCTTTGATATTACTTTCGGCTCAACATTAAATGTCTGTTTCTCCATCCTGAGCCTTTTCTCTCCGCCTCCTGTGATATTAAGAAGAATCAGTTCATCCTTTTTAACTATACCATCCCTCACGGCATTTATCAGCGCTCCTACCGCAACTCCTGACGCAGGCACAATATCAACGCCTTCAACATCCTCAAAAATATCCATAGCCTTATAAACCTCTGAATTGCTGATTCCATACATCCTTCCATGCGCAGACTTTAAGGCGTCATAAACGCCGCCTTTTATGGAATACGCAGGATAGCGTGTGGATAAAACCCTGGTAGTTATCTTTCCTATAAGTTCAGGCCGCAAATCATCAGGAGAAAGTTCCCTGCTTCCCTTTTCCCACGCATTCTTCATAGCAATAAAAGGCGAGTTCTGAGCGAGATGAAGCGCAGGGAGTTTTGAGCCGAATCTCCCATCCTTAAGAAATCTCTCAGACATCTCCCATACGCCTATTGCTCCGGTCCCGCTGCCAACCGCCTGAAAATAATGGTCCGGGAGTTTTTTCATCACTGACACTGCCTCCAGGAGGACAATGCCGAGCCCGTCCCTTTTTGCGATGTTTTTTACCCCTCCTTCAAAGGGGAACCCGAGAGTAAGGGCAATCCTCCTGGCAACATCAATAGAATCTGAATAATCACCATCTCCCACCGCAAGGGTTGGAACAGGCAAAGAACTGTCAAGATACCACATCTCCGTAAGACACATTGTTGGAACAACTATCACAACAGGAAAATCTGAGACAAGAGAAAGATGGGCAAACGCCCTCGCGGTATTTCCCGCCGATGCAACAATGAGTCCTTCAAGATTATTCTCCCTGGCATTCTGCAAAACAACAGCAGCCTCAAACTCCTTGAATGTGCATGTCTGAAGCATAGCGCCTTTTCCAGGCCAGAACCCATTAAAGGCTATGTAAAGGTTTTCAAGCCCGAGGTTTTTTGAAAGGCGTTCTGATTTATAGACAACAGCGCCAAACTGCTCAAAATCCGCCCGATGCGCCGGAAGCCAGTTAAACCTCCATATCCCCTTTTTATTATTGTCCTCTTTAAACTGCGATTCTTTGTATTCGGTGATTAGAAGAGCGTTCTTGCAGTGCTCGCAAAAAGCGCAATAAACCTCTCTCAGTTCCTTCCCGCAGTTCCTGCACTTGATACTAAAATGGCTCATGTCATTTCCCCTCAATCAACCCTGAAACAAGTTCCATTATATCTACAATCCTAATCTTCTTATCATATCCTTCCATTGCCTCATTAACTTTTGCATAACATGCAGGGCAGCTCAGAATCAATCTGTCGGCTTTCTTGGCAACAGCCTCGTCAATTGTCAATCTTCCTATCGCAACGGCATTTTCATGATAGACCTTTCGCGCAGCGCCTCCTGCCCCGCAGCATCTGGAGTTAGCCCTGTTTCTGTCAAACTCCAGAAGTTTAACGCCTGAAATGCTTTCAAGGACCATCCGGGGCTCTTCTGTTATTCCTACGCCCCTGCTCAGATAACACGGGTCATGATAAATAAGCCTTTCCTTTAACTTCTTTTTAATGACAAGCCTTCCATTATTTATTGCATCTGCAACGAATTGCGTAATATGCCGTATCCTGAAAGGAAGCTCCCTGCCGTAGAAAACCGGCCAGTCCCGTGTCATCATATTCACACAGCACGGACATGAGCACAATAGGGTCTTAACCCCTCTGTCTGAATATGCATCCACAAGCCTTTTAACCAAATCCTCAAGCATATCGTGCTGGCCTGTTATAAAAAGAGGGAAACCGCAGCACACCTCCTCTTCGGGAGGAAGCATGGTGAATTCCACTCCTATCGCATTTAATACAATCACATCGCCCTTTACCATAGGCTGCGCCTCATACGCTCCTGTACATCCCGCATAATAAGCAATCTCTGATTTCTCTGAAACCCTGACATTCTCAGGAAACCAGGGTTTGAATCTCTCTTCTGCCGGTTTCTTATAAGGATTTCCTGTATTCTTCACTGCATCAGGCGTCTCTGCCTGTGCGCCTATGGGACCGAGACCACGCCTAACCATCTCCTTGCGTAAAAAGGGCCAGAGCCTCTGCGTAAATATTCCTACTGTGCAGGCCTGCCCGCATGCCCCGCATGTAGTGCATTCATAAACTGCCTTAACAAAATCCTGCAGGAGCTTGTCATCAATCCGGCTTCCGAAAAGCCTTGCCTTTAGGCCTTCAGCAGCCCTTATGAATTCCCTGAACATGCGTATCTTTTCAGGTGGAGAAATGGCTTTGTTGCCTGTAACCTCCTGCACAGGGCAGTATTTAAGACATTCGCCGCATTGCGTACAGGCGTCAAGTTCCGCAAGCTGCTTGGGTGATAAGCATTCTATAAATGAGTCCCTATCTTTCATACATAAGCCCCTTTAGCTCTTCATCATGTTTATGCGCTTCCAATATGGTATATGGAGCGGAAAATACATGGGTAGGCAGGAATATCAGGAAGATTAAACTCATTATGAGATGGAAGGAAAATAGTATGCTTGACGGCGCTTGATACATCCTGAAAGAAAATACTCCCATCATAAAGGTCTTTACGTTAACTATATCTGCCTGTATAAAATTTTTCATGAGAAAACCCGATACGGCAATCAAAAGAAGAAGGGTTAAAAGGAAAAAATTATAGCTGGACAGGTATTTCTTTTTTTCAATAAAAAGTTTAAACGCCATTATATATACCAGCGCCAAAAGAAAGATATAACCCGCGCCTATACCCGCTTTCTGGAAATCCACTAACCACTGCGGAACAGGCTCTATAAAATACCGGAGATGCCTGACCATAACCATTAAGAAGGTGATATGAAACAGCCACTCTCCAAGCCATAAGCATTCATTGGCCCTGAAGAGCCTTGCAAGAAACATAATATCAAAAATGCCATTTGTAATTATCTTTGCAGAGGCCTTTGCAGGCGGTTTATTCCCTGCATTAGCAAGCTCTGAAGCCTTCAATAAAAATAAAATGCGCCACAGCAGCCTCAGGAATAAAGCTGCATAGGATGTATATACAAGCAGCGCCAGTATCAATCCATAATAATTCAATTAAACACCCTTTCAATGTTCCTTGTCCTTAATAAAAGACATCTTAACATCCTTTGGCAAACATAGGCCCGCCTCCACTTCAAGCGCCTTTAAAATCCCTGAAGGCACAGGACATGCCGCATGCTTCAGATGCCGCTCTGCGGCTTTGTAAACAGGATTGTTTAAAAAACCTGTAAAGACAGCCATCATCTCAAGGCTTGAAATATCTTCAGCCATCTTTTTCACCATCTCGCATTCCGTATCAAGAGATATGTGAATTTCTTTTCCTTCCCTTTTTTCCGCAGTAACTGTAACCGAAAAACCGCATATCCCCGAATTTACAATAACCCTTGTCACCCCTTTATCTCCACTTTGCTGCCTGACTTCTCAAGCATTGTCTTCAGATTCGGGAAAAGGTCTTTCATGTGGGGGATATGCATTGCCTGCATGAACTCTCTCTCAAATGCCGGGTCCGTTGCAATCTCAAGGAACTCAACCCATCTGGCTTTTTCATCTGCCTCTGTCCTCTTTGATTTGTTTATCAGAGCCATGCGGGCTCCATCTCCTGCCGCGTTCCCAACTGCATAAACCTTCTCAATAGGGCAGTCAGGAAACATCCCGAGCGTAAGGGACGCCTCCTTATCTATGTGGCTGCCGAAGGCGCCTGCAAGCACAACCCTGTCAAGTTTCGTAATGCCAAGTTTCTTCATCATCAGTTTGGCGCCTGTGTAAAGAGCGCCCTTTGCAAGCTGCAGCGCCCTGACGTCTGCCTGTGTGACAGTTATATCAGTCCCGATTGACGTCTCATCAGCCCAGGCAAGCACATATTCCGGTTTTCCGTCAACGCCTTTTCTCACTCTACGTGTGCCTAAATCCATCACAAACCTTCCCGACTTGTCTATAATCCCCGCCTTAAACAGCTCTGCAACTATACCTATAATGCCTGAACCGCAGAGGCCTTTTGCATTTACCTTCTCCATGTGAGTATGCCAGTCAGCCTTGCCGATTACCTTGTATCTCGGCTCTTTTGTAACAGGGTCTATCAGAACTGTTTCAATAGCGCCCGGAGCCGCCCTCATGCCGAACTTAATCTGAGCGCCCTCAAACGCAGGGCCTGTAGCGCACGAGGTGGAGCATACTTTATTTCTATTGCCCATAAGCAGTTCCCCGTTCGTTCCTATATCAATAATCAAAACCATCTCGTCTTGCTTGTAAGGTTCTTCCGCTATTAAAACACCTACATTATCTGCTCCGACAAAACCGGCCTCTATGGGCAGCACATGAATATATGCGGCCGGATTTATTTTTATGCTCAGGTCCCTCGCCTTTATATCCAATGACTTCTGCACAGCAGGGATGAACGGCGAGCGGCCGATATACTCTGGATTAAGCCCGAGGAATATATGGTGCATTGCTGTATTAAAAACAATCGTCATATCGTCTATCACAAAGCCCCCCTCCCTTGCCCTCCCCCTCGAGGGGGAGGGATGGGTGGGGGGGCCGTCTTTTATAATCTCCGAAACTACACGCTCAATGATGTCATTAAGCCCTGAAATAATGGCTTTCTGCATTATTTCAAGTCCATCCGGATTTGACATTGCATAGGTTATCCTTGACATCACGTCCTCACCGTAAGGCACCTGCGGGTTCATGATGGACTCAGTATTCACAACATTCCCGGTGCCGAGGTCTGTCAGGTAACCAACGCAGGTCGTGGTCCCGATGTCCACAGCAAGGCCATAGCTCATCTCCACAAACCCCGGCTCCACTTTGATTATTTCTTGGTCCATCCATACGGTAACCGTTGCTTTCCACCCTCCCGCACGGAGAATGTTCTGCAGGTCGCGAAGGACTATAAAGTCACACGAGAGGCCGGTCAGGCCGTAATCGTCCTGCAGGAATTGAAGCACCCGCTCATAATCACCAACAGTCATATCATGAAGTGTCGGAGGCGTCAGCTCAACATTGTATTTCTTAACAGCCGGGTCCAGTTTGATGGAGAGTTCCTTGGCGGCCTTGCGAACTACCTGCTTGCCGGCGCGTGACCGTTCAGGCACAAATATTTTTATGTCGCCGTGAATCTCAGCCGTGCAGGCTAATCTAATGCCGGGGCCGTCTTCAGGCTTGATGTGTTTCTTCTCGGCCTCAGTGATGGGCGAAAGATGTTTCATCCCTGATTCAATATTATCCTTCTCAAAATAACCTTCTTCTATCCTCACCTTGCATTTACCGCATACCTTCTTGCTTCCGCAGAGACCCTCAATGTCAACACCCAACGCCTGCGCCGCTTCAAGGAGTGTCTTCCCCTCTTCAATCTCACCCCTTCTGCCTGCAGGTTGAAAAATAACCCTATGCTTCTTCATCCAACTTCCTCCAATATAATCACAAATTTCATATTATATGATTTGTACAACTTGAGCGCCTTTAAAATTTTTTCTCCCATAGGGGCATATGTTTATGCACATGCCGCAGTTTGGCTTGCCCTTTAGTTTTACGCTCTTTTTTTTGTGTGAAGCGCAGTTGTCTTTATTTACAAGTTCAACATACGGCTCATATCTGGACCACTCCCTGCCGGTAATCGCATTAGACGGGCAAAAATCCACGCAGAGGGAACAGCCGCCGCACATGCTGAATTCTATCGGGGCTCCGGCGCTCAAGGGCGCATTTGTAAGCACGGTTACAAGCGAAAGTCTCGGCCCATATTCAGGGCTTATAAGAAGGCCGTTCTTTCCGACCCATCCAATGCCCGCTGAGGTTGCAGCCATCTTATGGTCAAAGACATGGTAGAGTTTCGCTATAAATTTATCCTTTATCCTGTCTGAGTCCGGAGGGATGCATAGATATCTATACCCTTTGCTTTTTAAAAACCGAGCTGCTTTTTTATAAAGCATAACCAGGAGGCTGACCGTATTCTCATTAAGTTTCCGGTCAACTCCTATTGATACAGCCCTTGTAAGTCCTGCTATATCCCTGCTTGCATTTTCTTTTATTTCAGTAAAACCGACAATTGCGGCGCCATTGTTTAACAGTTCTCTTTCAATCTCATCATCTATCAATTTTCCCAGCCTCTGCCTCTTCTTTGAGTTTTTTCAGCGAACTTATCATATTGATTGCATCTTTAAGCGCATTAGTTGCGTCCTTTGCGTAACCATCCGCCCCCCATTTCTCAGCAATATCCTGTGAGACAGGAGCCCCGCCTATCATTATTTTTACCTTTGGATTCTTTTTTCTTAAATCGTCAATGACCTTTTTCATGCCTGTCATTGTAGTAGTCATCATGGCTGAAAGACAGACCAGGTCAGAGTCTGTCTTCATCTGCTCCTCAACAAATTTATCCAGAGGCACATCCCTTCCCAGGTCATAGACCTTAAACCCTGCAACATCAAACATCATTTTCACTATGTTCTTTCCTATATCATGGACATCGCCCTCAACAGTTCCTATAACAACCGAGCCCTTTACTCCAAGGTCCAGCTGCTTCACATGGGGTTTTAAAATATCAAGCCCTGCATAAAGGGCGTCGGCGCACATGAGGAGCTCAGGGACAAAATATTCCTGCGACTCAAAAAGCCTGCCGACCTCTTGCATCCCGCTTACAAGTCCGTTAAAAATTGCATCGTTGGCTTCCATGCCTACATCAAGCGCTTCCTGTGCGGCCTCTTTTGCCGTATCCTCGTCATACTGGATAACCGCATTTTTCAGCCTCTCAAGAAGTTCCTTTTTTTTCTCTTCGGTTAACATAAAGTTACCTCCTGTAATTTTTAACTGCTTCCATCATTGCTTTAAAATTTTCCGCCGGTACGGTAGGCCATATATCACAGCCCGGCCATACTGCGCTTACTCCATCATCAATACATTTCTTCATAGCCTCTTTTACAGCCTCGGGGGCGCCTGTGACAAGGACATTGTAAGGGTCAAAATTGCCGAAAAGCAGAGCGTCTTTCCCGAGTTTCTTACGGCTTTCCTGAACATCATTTTTCTGGTCAACGCTTATGGCCCTTGCGCCTGTTTCCAACATGGAAGTAACTATGTCGTTTGTCTTTCCGCATGTATGGATTACGGCGGGAACCTTTAATTTCCCTACTATCTTTTTCAGATACGGGAATATGAGGCTCTTGAACACTCTCGGGCTTAATACATCTGATGTGGCTCCCATTTCCCTTATAGTTATATAGTCAACGCCTGCCTTCTCGTACTCTCCTGCAGCCATGATAATTGCCTCAGACAGCAAATCAAGCAGCTTTCCAACCTTGTCCGGTTTTTTAAAAGACAATTTAAGAAGGTCATTAAGCTCCATAATCTGTCCTGCCAGAGTAAAGGGACCTAACACGTAAGACCCGACAGCCACCTCATTGCCGATATCCTTTTTCATTAACCCTATAGCCTCGCAGACCAGAGGGATTCTTCCCTTATTTATAAAATTATCCGGGATTGCAATGTCCATCTCGTTTTCATTATGGATAACTTTTTCTTTTATTGTAGGATAGAGAAGGTCTTCTGAATGCGCATAAACATTTATCCGGCATCCAAGCGCTTCGGCTTCCACGCAAAGGTCAAAGGGAAGCACCCCGCACTCATAACCGAACAGCTTATAACTTGTGGCTGCGGAGTCCGCCATCTTCTTTGCATCAAGATGCACTGACGCAAATTTGTAACCAAGAGCCTTTAGCCCTTCTGTACTAACATTTCCCATACCGCTGAAACACGGTGTTCTGTCCACTTCTCCGCCTGAAAATAGTTTTAATACCCTTTCCCTTGATGTTATATCACTCACTTATTCGTTCTCCTTTCAATGCTATCCTGATATTTTTCTGTCATTGCGAGTCCCGAGCTGCTCGGGACTCGCAATGACAACTTCTATTATTACTTTATGTTCTCTCATTTTCTTGCCGCTCCTGCCGCAAGCTTCCCCAAAAAACCAGAGAAATATTTTCTAATGGGAAGCCCGGGATTTTCAGATATGGTTTTTGTTTCGTCATATACCAGTGTTGAAAGCAATATATGGGCTGTTGCAACAGCAGGGAATATCCTCGGCGCTGTGACAATCGGGCCATAGAAATTGAAATCGCTCCAAAGCGCTGAAGACATTCCTTGCGCCGCTGCATCCATTGCCTTGAATCCCTCAAGCCCCCATATTTCCTTTGACTCTTTCCACATATGAGTGCCGTTAGAATATGCGCCTCCGCACGGCAGGCCGAGTTTTTCCTTAATCATCTTGTTGGCAAGAAGCGAAAATGATGTCGCCGGCAGATTCATGACAGAGGTATCAACGATTATGGTATCAAAACTGCCGGCTCCCTGCTCAAGAATCCGCTCAAGAGACTTTAGGCGTCCGGCGGGAGACTGGTCTGCATCATCAAAGGCCTGCACAACCACATGCTTTATGCCCAGATCCTTTAATCTGTTCACCTGCCCTTTTATATCTTTATCCCACGGAGTGATGCTGTTGTAAAGGAATTTCCCCTGAAGTCCAAGTCTTGCTACATGCTCTGTTGCCTTGGCCCTTTTCTCGGCAACCCACATATCTATCCCGAAAGGCATGTCTGTTGTCTCAACAAAGAAATCTATATAAATCTCAGCCTCTTCCGGAGTGTTCGCAACCATTGCAACCATTGACGGAATGCCTGTAGAGGCTGAAAGTTCTTCCTGTTTTTTTATCAGCTCCTTTGCCTTTTCCCTGTCAAAACTGCCTTTTCTGTCTCCGAGTATCCTGTCTTTGTTGTGAAACATAGACGCAATCATAAGCGGTGGATTCTCAGCAGGCTGTCCGCCTATCTTAATGCCTGCCAGGTTAAAAATCTTTTGCTCTTTTTCTATCCTGAACATTAATTCCGCCTCTCTTTGAATTCATTATCTAACTTCCCCTGCCCGGCTTAAGGGTTCAGGGGTAGTTCCCGGAAAGGTTTTAAGACGCCCTCCCGGGAACAGGGGAACACAAAGCATCTCTTTAAAATACGCCGTGATCAAACTTTGGCTGCGGCAAGTACTCCCACTTCTCGCCTTTTCTGTATTTGCCTGCGATGTCAATACATTTAAGCGCATATTCAAACGCATAAGGGATGCCCGGGCCGCCCGGCACAAAACCTGCAAGTATCATCCCCACTGCAGCCGCCTCAAATATCTCGCCGTCAGTAGCGCCTGCATTGATGGCAGGGATTACATGTATAATGCATCTCGGCGAACAATATCCAACGCCGCCTGACATAAACATCAATTCCTTAATCTTGCGCGAAAGAGCTCCGTCACCAAAGATGCTTGCATAAAAATCAGCAAAGGTCCTTCCGGGTTCCGGTGTTACAGTGTTGATTATCTGGAACATCCTCGGGACAAAGCCGCACTGCTTTTTCATATACTCATTTACTTCCTCTACCGTCATCTTCTTTTCAGCCATTTTTTTCTCCTCTTTTGGGCCCTGAACATCTGTAAGGCCAAATATTGTTTTGAGCTGTTCAAATATCCCCATAATGCTTCCCCCTTACTCTTAAGCTGTTATGCCTGTCCCCTCCTTTCTTTAAAATTTCCACTCTCTTGCTGTCTGCATAAACTTGCGTATGTTGTCATACGGCACAGTTGGCGGTATATCACACCCCGGCATGAGCACAAAACCCCCATCAGCGCCTGCTGTCTGAATTACATGCCTGCACGCACTCTCTACTTCCTGAACGCTTCCCTGAAGCATAATCTTTACAGGGTCTATATTCCCGGCAAAGCACATCTTGCCGTGGAGAATCTCTTTTGCCTTTGTCATGTCGGTCTTGTGGTCAAGGCTTATGCAGCTTGCGCCCGTAGCAGGAAATAAATCCAGCCGGTCCGTAGTATTGCCGCAGATATGTACAAGCGTATGCACATTCTTTGATTTTGCCCAGTCAGTAAATTTTTTGAGATACGGAACGGCAAACTTCTCAAATTGTTTCTTGGATATTAAATCTCCGGATGCTGTTGGGTCTGCAAGGCTTATCACATCAAGAGTCCCGTCGCTTACAAGCGGTTCATAGAGCCGGATTAAAAGGTCTGTTGCAAAATCAACAACCTTCTCCACAAAGGCAGGTTTTTTGAAGGTTGCCTTCATCATCGCCTCCTCTCCGACCAGCCTCGCTCCGAGAGTAAAAGGCCCCCAGGCGGTCATTGTCATAACATACTCGCCGCCTATTTTATCTTTAGTCATTTTAAGCGCCTTTTTAACAACAGAAATAACCTCGTTTTTCTCTATGCCTGAAATATCAAGTTTATTGAGGTCTTCCTCTGCGGCAATGAGGTGGGCTTCCAAGTCCGGAGCGCCCATTTCCCTGAACTTTATTTTTCCCCCCAGCGCTGAGGCGTGAAAATTGTTATAACCTGAACCTGCATATACGATATCGCACAGTAATTTCTCCGACATGCTGACCAGCATATCCGCCATCTTCACGGAGTCCGTAGAAAGCTCCTGAAATGTGCTCCCGTATGTTTTAATGCTCCACATGCCTGCGCCGAAGAGTGTTGCCGGAACCCTCTCGGTCTTGCCCCCCTCAAACGCTCTTAAAATTATTTCTCTGGGCTTCATTGTTCCCCCTTCTTAAATTAATATTTTGAAACCGCCATATTTTCAATTTCATGGATTGCGTGTTTAAAATCTTCAAGGTTAATCGGCTCTTTTACAGATAAGACATCCGCAGAATAAGGCGCTTCTCCTATAATCACCACCGGCATATCAGGCCGGGCGCTCTTTACTATGCTTACCGCATTATCCAGAGAAAGGCCGAAAGGCTCTGAATCCATTATCAATGCCTTATAGGCGCTCTTCAATACTCTCTGAACTGCGTCAGCAGGATAGTCTGCAATCTCTATCTCATATCCCGCATCCCTGAGCATACCGTAGAGTCCCTTTAACAGCATTTGGTTATGACAGCATAAAAGGATTTTCTTCATGACAAGAGTATTAAAAGCAATTTTAATGCCATTAAGAAAATAAAGGGTTTTCAGGCAGACAGGCGTTCAAATGCTGACTTTCAGTAGAAAATTGCCTCACAATGATGGGGTAAAATGCCACAGCCCATATATTTGATTCAAGCAAAAAGCTGTAATGGTTTTCTCTCTTTCTCTTTACGCCAAAATGTGCTATATTCCTTTCATGAAAGCAGAAAAGACCAACGTGGGATAAGCATTAGTTAGGCGGCAATAATAATTAACGGGCTTAAAGACCAAGACCGCCCCATTTTAAAATTTGACTTTTTTCGTTATAAAAAACTTTCTGCGACGGTTTCATTTTTTTCAAATAAACTCAGTTTAAAAGTGTTATATTAGAACAATGAAAATCAGTAACTATTTGCAAAGGTTACGGCCATGACTAAGCCATCTTTATATGGAATAACGCATTCAAACCGTGATTTCTCGGATTCTTATTATTGGGGTAAAAATCAGTTCAACTCGTCTTTCCCCGTTGCCCTGACCTGTTTCATGAGAGATTCCGGCATTAATCCCGTATATTTAAGACTCAATCGCGACCGGAAAATATTTCATGAAGAAATTGCAGTTAGCGCACTATTTAACACGAAGTTGTCAAATGACAAGCTCTATTTTTCTTTTGAATCCCGTTTTGAACCATTCAAGCAATTTGTTCATGACGAATTAGAAATAATTGATTTAGTTGTAATGAATGCCGAAACTAATGACTTTTTACAGTCTCTCGAAATCAAGCTAACAACTTTACCTGATGATACGACGGAAGGTCTTCCTGAGGATGAATATGGCTGTGAACTTGTTATCCGCTCTGCAACCATGCGATACATGGCTCTTTCGATGGCGCAATCACTTCAGAAAAAAACAAAAGAAATAAGAGAAATTTTTGAGCCAGCGTGTTTGAAAGTTCGAGGATGGGATAACGCTGATGAGATTAGGAACAAACTGCCCGCAATTCTTGAGGCGCTTGAAGCGTTTATCTCAAAATATAGGCGATATGAGAAACCGTTCTTGATGCAGCCTGTTTGGAAAACTATTGGTAAGTCCTCTGTTTTGGCGGACAACTGTTTGGACGTCTTTATTTGGAGCGATTTTGCTTTAACACGGCTGTTTATGGATTCTGCCTTAGAGAATGATTCAGCAAGAATCAGCCGTCAGCAAAGAGCGGCAGTTCGCCTTGCAAGGTTTCTCTTCGAGGTTTCAAGAGCGGGGAAAGTATATCAAGAACCTATTTACGACGGTATGAGTCTTGGCAATCAAACAGACAAAGAGTTTGCCATCTCCGGCAATAAAACTCATTCATACATGAAATGCGCAAGATTAACAAGGCCAATTATCCATAAAAATCAAATAAAGAAAATAATACTTGGCGGCGGACAAAAGTATTTGAGTCCGGAGAGACGCTTTGACGCTATTATTTATTTTTCTACAGATTTGTTTGCAAGTAGGAAACGTTTATGCGCTTAACAACAATAGATTTATTTTCGGGCGGCGGCGGCCTTTCATTAGGTTTTACTAACGCAGGTTTTGACCTTGTGGCGGCATTTGACAATTGGCTTCCGGCCATCATGTTCTATAAGCGCAATTTGAAACATCCTATTTACGACATTAATCTGTCAAGCAAAGAGGCCATTGAAAGTATTCGTCAATTTGATGCCAATATTATTATCGGCGGCCCGCCATGTCAGGATTTTTCTTCTGCCGGTAAAAGGGATGAAAATTTGGGCAGGGCCGACCTTACTATTGCTTTTGCAAGTATAATTAAGAACATCCTTCCTTCTTTTTTTGTAATGGAAAATGTTGATAGAGCTTTAAAAAGCAAAACATTTTCAAAGGCAAAGAACATTTTCAAAAAAGCTGGTTATGGCTTAAGCATTAGAATTCTGGACGCAAGTTTTTGCGGCGTGCCTCAACTAAGAAAACGCCTCTTCGTTATTGGTCAGCTTGATGGTCCCGACGGCTTTTTAGATTCATTGCTTGATAACAAGTTATCATCCAAGCCGATGACATTAAGAGATTATTTTGGCGGCAGTTTAGGTATAGAGCATTATTACAGGCATCCTAGAAGTTATAAAAGGCGCGGCATTTTTAGCATTGATGAACCAAGTCCTACTGTTCGCGGCGTCAATCGTCCGATTCCTGGCGGCTACCATGGTCATGCCGGAGACTCTTCGCCGATTACAGAGAAAATCCGTCCATTAACAACTAAAGAGCGCAGCATTATACAAACTTTTCCAGTATCTTTTATTCTCGACGGCAATAAAACTGATGTTGAGCAAATTATCGGCAATGCTGTGCCGGTAAAGTTGGCTGAATTTGTTGCTCTTCGGTTGAAGGACTATTTTTTACAACAGGGTCTTATTGCAGAGAACGACTTCAGAGATAGAGTTATTACTTTTCCAGCGTTGCCTAAGAACAAAAGAAGAATAGCTATTTTAAATGAGTTGCGCAAGCAGCGACAATACGCTCAGAATAGTGGATGATAGACTGTTTTTCTGCCTTGACGCGTTCACAGGTGATGAGCGCAGTGCGTTCAAAGGGGAATAAATCGACAGAACTTTCCCTCATTAATATTTTTCGTAATAATTCCATCAAAGGTTGGCGCAGAAATTACAAATTATTGGGGAGCCCAGATTTTGTGTTTCCCATAAAACGCATTGTTATTTTTGCTGATGGTTGTTTTTGGCACGGTCATAACTGTCGTAATACTAAACCCAAACAGCATGCTGATTATTGGGAAAAGAAAATACTGCGAAATAAGTCGCGAGACAAATTTAACACAAAAGCTTTAAAACAGGCGGGATGGCATGTGATTAGAATTTGGGAATGTGAAATCAAGAAGAATAAATTGCCTAAAAAATTAAAGACATTATTTTCGGAAAAATAATTCTATCGCATCATATGGAAAGAAAATAATTAGCTCCACATCCCGGATTTTAATTGATGTTACGTCCCCAATCCCTCAATTATCTCACTCACGGGCTCCGGCTTGTTCATGGTATAGAAATGCAGATGAAAGAAGTTCAGCTTATCCCGTACTTCTTGAGCTTGAGGTAAAGGGTCTTCCTGTCAATGCCCAGCATCTGGCTTGCCTTTGACTGGTTGCCGTTTGCGTCCTTAAGAACCCTGAGAATATATTCTTTCTCCATATCCTCCAGCGACTGTGTGGAACCTTTTTCAGTTGCAGCATACGCGGCAGGGATTGAGAGGTCTTCATGTCGTATCTTGTTTGAATCGCAAACAATTACAGCCCTTTCTATCACATTTTCAAGCTCTCTCACATTGCCCGGCCATTGATAGTTGTGCAGCATCCCGACAGCTTCCGGATTGAACGAAGTGATATCCTTTGAGAGTTTACGGCTGTATTTCTTAAGGAAGTAATCTGCAAGCTCGGGGATGTCCTCTTTTCTCTCGCGAAGCGGCGGAATTGTTATGTTTATCACATTAAGCCTGTAGTACAGGTCTTCCCTGAACCTTCCTGCTTTGATAAGGTCTTCCAGTTCTTTGTTGGTTGCGGCAATAACCCTCACATCTACATTGAGCATCTTATTGCCTCCTACCCTTCTGAACTCGCCTGAATCAAGAAATCTGAGGAGCTTTGCCTGGAGAGTCAGCGGCATCTCTGCTATCTCATCAAGAAAAAGAGTGCCTTTGTCTGCAACCTCGACCAGGCCGTATTTTGTCTGGAACGCATCGGTAAAAGCGCCTTTTTCATGTCCGAATATCTCCGACTCTATGAGGTTCTCTGAAAGATTAGCGCAGTTAAGGGCAATTACCGGGGCGTTGTTCCTCCTGCTGTAATGCCAGATTGTGTTTGCGACAAGTTCCTTCCCGGTGCCGCTCTCTCCCTGAATAAAGACAGGAGAATCGGCCGGAGCAATCTTCTTTATGAGAGCAAGTATATCCTTAAGCTGTCTGCTCTTGCATACAAATTCGAAAGGGGATTCTTTCCTTGCGAGTTCCTGTTCAAGAAGCTGATTCTTAATCTTGAGTTGACCAAACTCATACGCCCTGTTTATAAGGATTATAAGCTCATCAAGCTTATACGGCTTTGTAAGGTAATCATAAGCCCCGTTTTTCATTGCCTCAACTGCTGTCTCTATGGTAGCTCCGCCTGTGAGAACTATTATCGCAGGAGAAGAAGGGTCTTTTTTTATTTTCTTCATAAATGTAATTCCGTCCATTCCGGGCATCAGAATATCAAGGAGGATAACATCAAAAGGATTGTCTTTTAACAGGCGAAGGGCTTCCTCTCCGTCAGGAGCCGCATCGGCATGAAACCCCTTCCTGACGAGTTCTTTTTTAAGTAGCCTCCTTAAAGGCTCTTCATCATCAACTACAAGTATGCGTATCATTCTTTAATCTTTGCCGCCAATTTTATAATGAACGTGGTCCCCCGGCCCTCTTTGCTTTCAACATCTATGCTGCCCCCATGCTCCTCCACAATCTTATGGCTGATTGAAAGCCCCAGCCCTGTGCCTTCCCCAATAGGCTTTGTCGTAAAAAACGGGTCAAATATCTTTGCAAGGCTCTGTGCTGAAACCCCTTTGCCTGTATCTCTTATAGAGACCCTGATTCTGCCGCTGTTTGCGGCAAATCTCTTTTCGTTAGCGTCGTTATCCTTTTCCGTGCTGATAAATATACTCCCGCCCTCAGGCGTAAAGTAAATGGAATTAATAATTATATTGATAAAAAGCTGCCTCAGGCTGCCCGGGTTGCCGTATATCTTAGGCAAATCCCTTTTTAACTCAAGCTCAAGGTGGTGCTTAAGCCGCGCAGCTTTATGATTCACAAGGAGTATAACCTCCTTTATGATTTCATTGATGTCAAGCTCTCTGAATGTAGTTCCTTGCGGCCTTGCAAATTCAAGGAGGCTCTGCAATATCTCCTTGCACCTGAAAATCTCATTATGTATTGTCTGAAG
>MNVK01000035.1 GCA_001871685.1 Nitrospirae bacterium CG1_02_44_142 | reverse complement strand
TCCTCTGCAAGGTGCGCCTCTTTAATCAGTTTTTTCTGCGCTTCCTCTGTCTTTCCCTGAACCTTATATCCTCCCATCCTGTGTATTGACTGGGGAGTAAGGCCTATGTGCGCCATAACAGGGATATCTGATTTTGTCATTGTCTTAATGTGCTCTGCCACTTCAGCGCCGCCTTCAATCTTTATTGCTGATGCGCCTGCCTCCTTCAAAAACCTTCCCGCATTCCTTACGGCGTCTTCTACGCTTGCCTGATAGGACATGAATGGCATGTCTCCAATGACCATTGCATTTTTAACTGCTCTTGAAACCATCTTTGTGTGGTATATCATCTCATCCATTGTGACGGGAAGCGTGTTTTCCAATCCCTGAACCACCATTCCGAGAGAGTCTCCGACAAGTATTGCGTCAATGCCCGCCTCATCAACTATCTGAGCGAACGGATAGTCATAAGCTGTCAGCATCGTGATTTTTTTCTTCTCTAATTTTTTCTTTAAAAAATCCTGAATGGTTGTCTTCGGCATAAATATCTCTCCTTTAAAAATCAACCGCAATCATTTCTGAAGGTTCGCTCTCTTTAAGCGGCCCTACGGCAGTTATCCTGTATATGTGCTTCATCCCTGTTTTCTCTCTCAAAGTAAACGCAGGAGTTACGGATTCTCTTACGAGTTTGAATCCGTCTTTTTCATTCACTTTCTCGTAAACCCTGTATTTTGTTACCCAGGTCTCAGGAGCTTCTTTCCATATAATAACGGCTTTGTCGTCTGCTGCGACTGTTTGAAACCCTTCCGGCTTTGTAGGGATAAAGGTTGAAGGGTTAACCTCTATTTCCCCTGATGCCCGCCCCTCATTCCTGAATTCCTTGTTCAGGAGACTGCGTATTGTATAGTAAACAGGTCCGCCTGTTTCCAGAGTGTCGGAATATTTGGACGCGGTCAGCGGTTCTTTATTGATTGGATTAATGCTGTATTTACCTTTTTCGGAGCTTCTGTAAACATTATAGAGCGCATTTTCGCCTGCGCTTTCCCATGAAATGTTCAGGGCGTCATTGCCGACCTTGAATGATATATTCTTTGGAGCCGGAGGGACGGCTTCGGGTTTTATTGCAATTATATTGGAATCATTGCTGAGGACTTTTTTCAGGCTCCTTGCAACTACCTTGTATTTATACGGAACGCCTGTCCTAAAATTAAAATCTGCGTAGGAACTTTCGTCCTTGCTCACAGACGCTATTTTCTGAAAGCCGCTGTCCTCTGCCCTGAGAATATGAAATTCTTTCAGATTCTCCTTTTTAGAACTGTATGCCCATGAGAGGATAATCCTGTCCTCTCTGAGTGTTGCCTTAAGGGCGGCAGGGGCGAGTGGTTTTTCATAGGCTTTAAGGGTAGGAGGCCCTTTTTTGCCGCAGGAAGATGTAAGTATGAGGCAAGCAGCAAACAACAAAAAAGATGCACGATATACGATGCATGATGATGCCTGATACCCCCCTTTAATTCCTCCCTTACTAAGGGGGGATAGAGGGGGGTTGTATCCTGAATCCTGTTTTAACTGCCGAGCGCTGACCGCTTTCATTTTATCAGCCGTTTCAGTCTCTTTATCTGCTTTTTCACTTCCGATGGGGAGGTCCCGCCTCTTGAGTTCTTTGCCTTCACAGAGTTTTCAGCGCTGAGATGCGAGTAAATGTCTTTTGAAATAATGTTAGAAAAATTTCTGAACTCAGTGACAGAAATTTCTCCAAGCTGTTTTTTGTTCTTAATGCAGTAACGGACAATCTTCCCTGTTATCTCATGAGCCTGTCTGAACGGAATTCCTTTTCTTACGAGATATTCTGCGATATCTGTAGCAGTGGAATATGCCTTTCCTGCAGCCTCACGCATCCTCTCCTTCATAAATTTTATCTGAGGCATCATCTGCGCAAGGACTGTCAGGCATAATTTAACGGCGTCCACGGTGTCAAAAACAGGCGCCTTGTCTTCCTGCATATCCCTGTTATATGCAAGGGGCAGTCCCTTCATCACTGTCATGAGCGCTATCATATTTCCGTAGATTCTTCCGCTTTTCCCTCTTATTAATTCAGCCACGTCAGGATTTTTTTTCTGAGGCATTATACTTGAGCCTGTTGTAAATGCATCGGGCAGTTCAATAAATGAAAACTCTTCCGTGGACCACAGGATAAGTTCTTCTGCGAAGCGGGACAGGTGCATCATTAGTATGCCTGCATCTGTTAAAAACTCTATTGCGAAGTCCCTGTCCGAGACAGCGTCAATGCTGTTTTCAGCGATGGCTTTAAATCCAAGCAGCTTCGCTGCATAAACCCTGTCAATCGGCAGGGATGTCCCTGCCAGAGCGCATGAGCCGAGAGGAAAGACATTTATCCTCTTCAGAGAGTCTTCAAGGCGTTCCCTGTCCCTCCGGAGCATCTCAATATAGGCAAGGAGATGATGCGATAGGAGAACAGGCTGAGCCCTCTGCAGATGCGTGTAGCCCGGCATGATGATGTCGGTATTCTTTTCTGCGGCATTGAGCATCGTCTTCTGAATATTTTTTATGAGCGATATTATTTCTTTTGTCTCAGCCCTCAGATAGAGTCTCAGGTCAAGGGCCACCTGGTCGTTTCTTGAACGCGCTGTGTGGAGTTTTTTGCCGGCGTCCCCGATATTTTTTATAAGCGCCGCCTCAATGTTCATGTGAATATCTTCAAGTTCAACTGCAAATTTAAAGCTGCCTGCTTCAATTTCTTCTGCAATATTTCTGAGCCCGTTGATTATTGCTGATGAGTCTTTCCGAGAGATGATTTTCTGTTTGCCGAGCATCGTTGCGTGGGCAACGCTTCCCTCAATATCGTATTTCCACAGCCTCCGGTCAAATGATATTGATTCTGTGAAATGCTCAACTACCATTGCCGTCTTTTCAGTAAACCTTCCAGCCCACGGTTTTTTCATAATGCCTCTGTCTGTCATCCCGAGCGCAGCGAGGGATCTAAACTTTGAGATTGCTTCGCCTTCGGCTCGCAATGACGGCAAATATTGTTATTTCATTTATACATTGTAAGAATAAAATTTTAACGATAATGTGTCAAGTGTTTTCTCAGTTGCAGCAGTTTTTTAGGTTAAGCCCTCTTTTTTTCTAATAAATATCCTGAGACATATTTATGAATAACACTGGATATTAGTGTCTGATAAGGGATGCCTTCTTGGGCAGCAATCACCTGAACCTGGTCTAAATCCTTTGATGACATTCTAATATTTATTCTCTTGTCTTTTTGCAGTGTATTCCTTGCGTACTCCTGTAGTTTATTGATTTCTGCTTTTGGATTCTTAATAGGTTTCCATTCTCCACGCTCATATGAATCCAGAATATCTTTTTCTTCTGCATCTAATATTGTCTTTTTCATTTTTTTGACCTCATATATTTGTTTGTGGCTTTTCTGCTGGGAATTATGGTTTTTAAAAATATCTCGTCGCTCTTCTGAACATAAGGGACAAGATAAGCATAATCATCAATCATGACTGTCGCTATTTTTTGTCCAGGATATTTATTTTGATTTGGGTGTTCAACTGTTTCAAGCACATCTTCCCGCTCCATCAAAACAACTACTTGTTCAAAGCAAACCCCTCTGTTATTCTTCAGTAATTCATTTTTATCGTTGTCCCATCGGAAAACCTTCATGATATATATTTACGACAATGTGTGCCTTTTGTCAATATTGATGAAAAGCTGAGCCGGAGCAGCCCAGCGGGCTGCGATCGGCTCTAGCGAAAAACATAGCGAAAAACATAGGAAAAACATAGGGACACTTCCCATATTATTTCTTCCCCTTCTTTTTGTGCCTGCCGCCCTTCTTCGGAAAAAGATTTCGCTTCAATATCCTCTCCAGTTTTTTTATAAACCCTTCACTGCCCAATGGTCTGCCAGTTGATGTCGCACGCCTTATAGCCGCATTTATCTCCTTAGCATCTTTACTTAAGAATTCCTTATATGATTTAATTTCTTTCTCATTAAACCAACTCTCATTTGAAAGGAGGTTGTTCTTAATGTCTAATACATGTGCCCTTGCGCTTGACCACTGATAGTCTTCTGCTCTCTTTACAAGTTTTGCCCTTACCGGATTCTGCTCTATGTACCTCATCACTGCCCATAAATAAGGCTCTTTCTCCACTACTGACGAAAAGAATCGGTTCTGCCACAGCCTTCCGCTTCTGTTATATCTGCGGTTTATGTATTGAGTATAAATCAGATTTGTCCCGCCTATGCCTCTGGCAAACGATGTTTCCTTTTCAGGCACTGCAAGGATATGGACATGGTTTCCCATTAGGCAGTATGCGAGTATCTTAATGTTATATTTGTCTTTATATCGGAGAAGCACCTCAAGATAAAATCTCTTGTCCTCATCATCAAAAAAGGCTTTCTCTTTATTGTTACCTCTTTGTGTTATGTGGTGAGGGTATCCGTCAGCACATACTCTTGCAATCCTCGGCATAGGTATTATGCTATCCAAAACATTCCAATTTGTCAAGAAATATGGGAAGTGTCCCTATATTTTCCGACAGAAGAACTTGTATCCAGAGATTCCCATAGACACTTAAGATAGCCTTTACCTTTCTGCTCTCCCAAGTGTTGCACTTCATTATTGAACTGGCGATTATTTTAACGATAATGTGTCAAGTGTTTTTGTTATAAGGCGACAAGGCAGAGCACTGAGTTTTGCAGGGTTTACAGAATTAAAGCCGTTATGTTAACCTTTAACTTACCTAAATACAGAAAGGTGGTGATTTAATGCCTCTCAATAAAGAGAAGAAACAGACAATTATAGAGCAGTATAAGGTTCACGAAAAGGACACCGGCTCTCCGGAAGTTCAGCTGGCTATCCTGAGTGAGAGGATAAATTATCTAACAGAACATTTTAGAACCCATAAAAGCGACCACCATTCACGCCGCGGACTTCTTCAACTTGTCAGTCAGAGGAGAAAGCTGCTTGACTATCTGAAGTCCTCAAGCAAGGAACGATACGCAAAGGTGATTGAGCGGTTAGGGCTTAGAAAATAGAAAAGAGAGGATTAATGACTAAAGTAGAAATTGAGATTAAAGGGAAGAAGCTGATTATTGAAACAGGTGAGATGGCAAAGCAGTCGGATGGAGCGGTTGTTTTAAGGTATGGCGATACGGTTGTCCTGGCGACGGCTGTCGCAGCAAAAAGCGCAAGAGAAGGACTTGATTTTTTCCCGCTGACTATTGATTATAAGGAAAAGGCTTATTCTGCAGGAAAGATTCCCGGAGGATTTTTTAAAAGGGAAGGCAGGCCGAGCGAAAAAGAAGTTCTTACGTCCCGTCTTATAGACCGTCCTATACGTCCATTGTTCCCTAAAGGGTTTTTTTGTGAAACTCAGGGTATTGTTTCTGTTCTTTCATACGGCGATGAGAATGTATCCGACGTCTTTGGAATAACCGGCATGTCTGCTGCGCTGATGCTTTCCGATATCCCGTTCGACGGGCCGGTCGCTGCTGTTAGGGTCGGGAGGATTAGCGGAGATTTCATTATAAATCCGGACTTATCGGAATTAGAGAAACTTGACATGAATCTTGTTGTCGCGGGAACCAAAGACTCTGTTCTGATGGTTGAGGGAGCGACAGCTGAGGTTTCAGAGGAAGCGCTTCTTAAGGCGATAGATTATGCTCATGCAGAGATTAAGCGCATTGCTGCAGTGCAGATAGACTTCAGGAATGCTGTTGGTAAGGAGAAACGTGTGGTAACTCCTCCTGTGGTTGATGAAGAGCTGAGGGCTAAGGTAAGGGAACATGTGCTTGGAAAGATGGAAGCCGCGGTAAAGATACCGGGCAAACTGGTGAGGCAGGATACACTTGACCTGATTCTGGCTGAGACTGTAAAGCATTTCAATACTCCGGAAAAAGATATAACCAAAGATATAGCCGATGCATTTTTTGCATTTGAAAAAGACCTGGTAAGAAAGATGATTATAGAAAAGGGGATACGGTCTGACGGAAGAAGGTCCGATGAGATAAGACATATAAGCTCAAGGGTGGGACTGCTCCCGAGGGCTCACGGCTCTGCTCTCTTTGTGAGGGGCGAGACGCAGGCGCTTGTTGCGGCAACGCTTGGCACCTCGGATGATGAGCAGAAGATTGACTCGCTTGAGGGAGAGAGCTATAAGACATTTATGCTCCATTATAATTTCCCTCCTTTCAGCGTTGGAGAGGTAAAGCCGCTGCGTTCCCCCGGAAGACGCGAGGTAGGGCATGGAAATCTCGCAGAAAGGGCGCTTAAGCCTGTAATCCCTTCTAAGGAAGCATTCCCTTATACAATAAGAATCGTTTCAGACATCCTTGAATCAAACGGCTCGTCTTCAATGGCGACAGTATGCGGCGGTACGCTCGCGCTTATGGATGCAGGTGTTCCGATAAAGGCTCCGGTTGCAGGCATTGCGATGGGATTGGTGCAGGAAGGCGATAAAAGTATTATTCTTACGGATATTCTCGGGCTGGAAGACCATCTCGGTGATATGGATTTTAAGGTTACAGGAACAGAGAACGGCATTACGGCCTTTCAGCTTGATGTGAAGACAGGCGGGATAAACTCCTCCATTATGGAGAAGGCGCTTGAGCAGGCAAAACAGGGGAGGCTTTTTATACTCTCTAAAATAAAAGAGGCGATTTCGGCTCCGAGAGAACAACTCTCTCCTCATGCCCCGAGGATATATACAATGCAGATAAAGCAGGAAAAGATACGGGATGTTATCGGCACAGGCGGGAAGGTCATAAGGGGAATTATAGAGCAGACAGGGGTTAAGATAAACATTGATGATGCAGGCGTGATAAACATTGCGTCTGTTGATGAAACATCAGCTCAGAAGGCGATAGAGATAATCAACGGGATTATTGCGGAGGCAGAAATTGGAAAGATATATCTCGGAACGGTGAAGCGCATTGTAGATTTTGGAGCATTTGTAGAGATAATGCCGGGCACCGAAGGACTTCTCCACATATCGCAGATAGACTTCAAGAGAATAGATAAGGTTACAGATGTGCTTCATGAGGGAGAAGAAGTCCCTGTAAAGGTCTTGGAAGTGGACAGAACAACCGGCAAAATCCGTCTTAGCAGGAAAGAGGCTATGCGGGAGAAAGAGGCCGTAAAGGAATAGCCTTTAAATTTTAAGTCCTAAGCAAATTCCAATCTCTAAAATTATGGTTCTTTCTCATTTAACTTACCACCCCTTAATCCCCTCCTAAAATAGGAGGGAAGCTTTTTTACTAACTCCACTCCTGACCCCTCTTTAATTCCCCCCTTAATAAGGGGGGACACAGGGGGGTGGGGTGGTTTGATTAGAACGATTTCTCTCAAACATTATGTTTAAAAAAACGTATCTTGAAAATGGCATACCGGTAGTTATGGAACAGGTCAAGGACGTCCGTTCCGCCGCCCTTGGCGTATGGGTTAAGGTCGGCTCCAGGAACGAACCTCAGGAGAAGAACGGCATATCGCATTTCCTTGAACACATGTTTTTCAAAGGCACACAAAAGCGTTCTGCGAGAGATATTGCCGTTGATGCAGATTCAATTGGATGCGACCTGAATGCATTTACCTCAAGGGAAAGCACAACCTTCTATATCAAAGTCCTGGATGAATATTTTGATAAAGGCATAGAACTCCTGTCTGACATATTCCTGCACTCTACATTCCCGGAAGAAGACGCAGAGAAAGAAAAGGGAATTATTAAAGAAGAAATAAAGATGGTTGAGGATACGCCTGACGACTACATACATGACCTCTTCAACCAGACGGTATGGGGGAGCGGGGGGATAGGACAGCCCATACTCGGCAGGAGAGAGACGATTAAATCCTTCAGAAGGGAAGACCTGGTCGGCCACACAAAAAAACATTACGGGACCAAGGGCATTGTTATCTCGTGCGCCGGGAATTTTGAAACAGAGAGGCTTCTTGATGCGCTAAATCATAATTTTAGTTCTCTCGGGAAAGGAGCGGAGCCTGTCAATGAAAAGCAGCCGCTGTTTAACAGTAAAATAAAAATTTACAGCAAAGAACTCTCTGAAGTTCATCTGTGCCTCGGCGTTGAAGGCTTGCCTCAGGCAAGCAAAGACAGGTATGTATTATTCATCCTGAATACGATTCTCGGCGGAGGCGTCAGTTCAATGCTTTTTCAGGAGATAAGGGAGAAAAGAGGGCTTGTGTATTCTATATATTCATACATATCATCCTACGCTGATACAGGGGCGCTGGCTGTTTATGCAGGGACAGGGAAAAAGAAAGTATTGCAGGTGATAGAGCTTGTTCTCAAAGAGCTTAGAGGTTTGGCGGAAACGCTTTCGGGCATTGATGTAGAAAGGGCCAAGGCTCAGATTAAAGGTAATCTTATCTTCGGCCTGGAATCAACGAGCGGCAGGATGCAGAGCATTGCGCGTCAGGAGATATATTACGGCAGATATTACTCGCCTTCGGAAACAATAAAAGATATAAATTCCATAAGCCTCGCACAGGTTAAAGAACTTGCAGAGAACCTGTTAAGTAAGAGTGAGGTTGCGCTTACAGCGCTGGGGCCTGTCGGCGAAAATGACTTCAAGGGAATAATGAGTTAACGGAATAATTCACCGCGCAATTTCGGTATTGCAATTGCTCATGAAAATTGATACTATTTACATAACGATACGGTTATGAAACTAAAAAAGACCATATTTCCTGATTGGCTCATCGGCATTTTACTTACCCTTCTTGTTTTGGGCGGCTTTTTTTTTGAATGGTATCCGCTCCGCTTGCTGGAATACAAGGCCTATGACTCAATGACAAAACTCAGGCAGCGCAAGGTATCAAGCCCTGTTGTCATAGTAACAATAGACGATGCCAGCATCGCAAGCATCGGGCGCTGGCCCTGGCCCCGGTCCTATATCGCTGAGATGATAGACCTGCTTTCAGGCTATGGGGCCAAGATTATCGGGGTGAATATTCTCTATACAGAGCCGGACCTGAATTCAGGTCTTGTTGAGATAAGGGCGCTGAAAAAAGAGGTTGAAGCCCTGCCTAAATATCAGGCCAATGCTCATTTATCCGGCATTTACAGCCTGCTTGGCGAGGCAGAGCAGCGCCTTGACGGCGATACGAGACTGACAGCCTCAATAGACGCCGCAAAGAATGTCATCCTGCCTCTATACTTCACCATCAGCAATCAGGTGAGCAGCCCAGAGAGCAATATGCCGGAACAGCTTAAAAAGAATTCAAAGGAAGCGCCCTACGGTTTCTATATCAATGCCATAGAAGCGGCACCGCCCATCCCTGAATTTTTGTCCGGCTCTTTGGCGTTAGGGCACATAAACCTTGACGCAGATGCGGACGGAACAATCAGGAGAGAACCTTTATTTATAAATTACAAGGGACGCATCTTCCCTTCATTCGCATTTCATGCGGTTATGAAATATCTGAATTATAGCGTGTCCGATATACACATTTCCGGTGGTTTGAAAGCGGGCCAAATCAACATCCCCGCTGACAGGCAGCAGAGAATGCTTATCAGCTATAACGGCAGGGCCGGCACGTTTCCTTACTATTCCTTTGTTGATGTGGTGAACAACAAGGTCTCGCCTGAAGCATTCAAGGATAAGATTGTTTTAATCGGGCACACTGCAACAGGGCTTGCAACGTTTCAGGTAACACCGGTTGAATATACATTTCCGACTATTGAAATACAGGCGAACGTGATAGAAAATCTTTTAAATAGGAATTTTATTTCACGGCCTGAATGGGCTTTATATGCGGAGATGGGCGCAATAATTTTTTTCGGCGTCTTTATTTCCTTTATTATCCCGAGGCTCAAGGCAGGCATAAGCGCGGTTATCGCTGTAATATTACTGCTGATATGGAACGGAACTGCCGCATATCTTTTTGCCGCAAACGGCTGGTGGATTATGATGCTTTCTCCGACACTGCTGCTCTTTGCAGGCTATACTGTGATAATGTCCAAGAGGTATATGGTTACAGAGAGGAGGAAGGAGCTTGTTGAGACTGACAGCATAGAGACTAATAAGATGCTCGGACTCTCATTTCAGGGGCAGGGGATGCTGGACCTCGCTTTTGAGAAATTCAGGAAATGCCCTGTGGAAGACGAGGCTGTAAGGGAACTGCTCTATAACCTCGGACTTGATTTTGAGCGCAAAAGGATGTTTAACAAGGCTGTTTCTGTTTATGAGCATGTCTTAAAGTCCGGCGATTTTAAGGATACAAAAGAGAGGATAAAGAGGCTTAAGACCGCTGGAGAGACAATGATATTCGGCGCATCAGGCGCTAAGAAAGAAGCCACTATATTAATGGAAGGCGCTGAGACCAGGCCTACGCTCGGCAGGTATGAGATACAGAAAGAACTCGGACATGGAGCAATGGGCACTGTATTTTTAGGCAAGGACCCCAGAATAAATAGGCTTGTTGCCGTTAAGACAATGAGGTTTGATGAAATTGACCCGGAGCAGCTTGATGAGATTAAGAAACGGTTTTTCCGCGAGGCGGAGGCGGCGGGCACTCTCTCCCATCCTAATATCGTGACGATTTATGACGCCGGCGAGGATTATGATGTTGCGTATGTGGCTATGGAACTTCTTGAAGGCAAAGACCTGAGCGAGGTTTCTTCTTCAGGGGGAAAGCTGCCGCTTAAAGAGGTCTTAAGGGTAATTGCCGCTGTTGCCGACGGATTGGACTATGCGCACAGCAGAGGCATTGTTCACAGGGATATAAAACCCTCTAACATCATGCTTCTTAAAGGCGGAGAGGTGAAGATAACAGATTTCGGCATAGCCAGGGTTATCGCAACATCTAAAACACAGACAGGCGTGATTCTCGGGACTCCGAGCTATATGTCTCCTGAGCAGGTGCTCGGCAAGAAAGTTGACGGGCGCTCTGATTTATTTTCTCTCGGCGTCGTGTTTTTTGAACTCCTTACAGGAGTAAAGCCTTTTCAGGGCGACAGCATTGCAACTCTCATGTTCAATATAGCCAATACGCCTCATGTCTCTCCAAAGGAATTATTGCCTGACGTCCCTGACTGCTGTGTTGATATTACAAATAAACTTCTTGCCAAGGATGTTGAGAAGAGATACCAGAGCGGCAGGGATGCGGTTAACGATATTAATTCATGCACGAAAAAAGCGGGTTGAACATTGAAATTTCTTTCGGCTGGGAAATCAGACAAGGGCGTTTCAAGGCAAAACAATGAGGATAATTTTTGCGTTGACGAAGATTTGCGACTTTTTATCGTGGCAGACGGCATGGGCGGGGCCGCAGCAGGAGAGGTCGCAAGCCGGATGGCGGTTGAGATAATAAGGGATTATATTAAGCGCTCTTCCGCCTTAGGCGGAGCAGGGAATGAGCCTTTTGTGGGCGGTTATGACAAAAAATTCTCCGAGGCGTCAAACAGGATTGCATCAGGCATAAGACTTGCCAATCAGGCGATATACGAGGCGTCGCAGAGCAATGTTAAATGGCGCGGCATGGGAACGACAGTTGCCGCTGCTTTGCTTGACGGCAGCAAAATGAGCATAGCGCACGCAGGCGACAGCAGGATTTATCTTATCAGGACAAGTTCAATTATCCAGCTTACGGATGACCATTCAATAGTGTCGGAGCAGGTAAAAAGCGGACTGCTCACAAAAGAAGAGGCAGAAGGTTCAGAAGTAAGAAATATTATTACCAGGGCGCTCGGTACGACTTTGTCTATGGATATTGATATTGACGAAATAGACCTTATGGATGGCGACAGGGTTGTCCTGTGCAGTGACGGGCTTACAACTATGGTTTCTGACAATGTTATCCTTTCTACAGTTGCCGCTTCTGATGAACCCGGCAGCGCCTGCGGCGCGCTTATTGATATTGCCAATAAAAACGGAGGGAAGGATAATATAACCGTGGCGCTTGTATATTTGTTTGAGGATAGGACTTTTTTAAAGAAGATTAAAAATCTCTTCAGATGACATAGGAGGCAATAATGTCAAAGGTTATGCTGAAGTTTAAAGAGGCAGTCTTGAAGGAGATACCTCTGGACAAGGATACAGTTACAATCGGCAGGAATCCCGGCAATGATATCCATATTGACAACCTTGCCATCTCAGGTTTTCATGCAAAGCTGATAAACAGGGGAGGAAGGTTTTTCATAGAAGACCTGAACAGCACAAACGGCACTTTTGTAAACGGGAAAAGGATTTCTGAATGTGCATTGAATAACAACGATGATATTGTCATAGGCAAACATTCCCTGATATTCATTTCGCCGCAAGCAGTCGAGGAGGACAAGACAGAGACATTGAAGATAAAAAAGCCTGCGATGGGCGAGACCATAATAATTGATCCCAGGAAGCATAGGGCGATGATAGAAGAAGCTCACGCAGCCGATCAGTCAGGACTTGGAGAAAAGCTCGGCGGGTTCGCGATAATTGAGGGGAATACTGATAAGAGGGAATACGAACTTGCGGGCCGGCTTACGACAATAGGGAAGTCAGAGACATCAGTAATTAAATTAAAGGGCTTATTTGCGCCGAAAGTTGCCGCTCTCATTAACAGGACCAAGAGCGGTTACTTTATCAGCCCGTCTGATGAGAGCGGTAAGAAACTTAAAGTCAACGGCGCTGCCGTAGAAGGACGCCATGAGCTTAAAGACGGCGATATAGTTGACGTGGCAAATATCAAGATGCAGTTTTACATTAAAGAATAGCGGCTGCGCCTCTTGTTAAAGCATTTTTTTACGGGGCTGTGTCTGTCTTTTGGCATATGTTCTGCGCGATGTGACTTTACTTTATCAGCCCGTCTGATGAGAGCGGTAAGAAACTTAAAGTCAACGGCGCTGCCGTAGAAGGACGCCATGAGCTTAAAGACGGCGATATAGTTGACGTGGCAAATATCAAGATGCAGTTTTACATTAAAGAATAGCGGCTGCGCCTCTTGTTAAAGCATTTTTTTACGGGGCTGTGTCTGTCTTTTGGCATATGTTCTGCGCGATGTGACTT
>MNVK01000085.1 GCA_001871685.1 Nitrospirae bacterium CG1_02_44_142 | reverse complement strand
GCAATAGTTTTTCAGGACAATGATGAGATACAGATAAGGGCAAAGGCCAACTCTGATGCTTATATCCATGTATTCAATATAAGCCAAGACGGCTGGGTTACGAAGCTTTATCCGAATGAATATTTTAAGGCAGAGATCACATCCCCTGAAACCGAGTTTATTTTTCCAAATGAAAAACAGCGAGACCTGGGGCTGAAATTAAAAGTGCGCACGCCTAAAAACATAAGCAGGGCAATTGAAACCATGCTCATTGTAGCCACAAAAGAGAAGATTGATTTTTTAACGGATAAAAAGGCTGGTGAGGTTACAATCACAGACCTTATGAAAGAATTGTCTGAGATAGACGCTTCTTTATGGACGGAAAAAATAGCAGGCTATGAAGTGCGGAAGTGAAAAATGGCATAGTTTGGCAGTGAGGCTATCCTTCGTTGAGTTGTTTTGTTATTTCTATTTCCGCATTGTCTATGATGAAACGTTTTCCGCCTATAAACCTCTTGAAGTAGTATGGAGTTTTAAGGCTGTCTATACTGACTTTTTTGTTTTTTGAAGACGCATGTATGAAAAGATCATTCCCGAGATATATACCCACATGAGAAGGAAATGAGGCATAAGTTTTGAAAAATACAAGGTCGCCGATAGAGAGAGAATCCCGGTCAACGACTTCTCCTTCTTTGAACTGAAGCCTTGCCGAACGCGGAAGGTTTATCCCGATAATGCTGTAAACCTTCTGGACGTATGCTGAACAGTCAATGCCCATAATGCTGCTGCCGCCGAATTTATACGGGATATTAATAAATTTTTTTGCGAATAATATAACCCGGTCTTTTGTGCTCATCTCGGCAATTTCTTCTGATTCCGAGATATCCTTTATCTCATCTTCCAAGTTTATTTTTGCAGTTTCAGTTTCAGGTTCAGGTTGAGCTTCAAGGAGGAGTTTCTGTCCGCGCTTTAAGGAATCAGAATTAAGCAGATTAATGTCTTTCAGTTCCTCAGCGTCAATATTGAATTTCTTTGCAATCTTGTTAATGCTGTCGCCTTTTTTGACTGTATAAGTCTTCGGTCCTGTCTTCTTGACTGTTAAGGTTTTGCCTATTTTAAGCCTTGCCGATTTTTTAAGATTATTAAGGCTGCGGATTTCTTTAGCGCTGACCTTGAATTTTTTTGAGACTCTGGAAAGTGTGTCGCCTTTTTTTATTGTGTATGTCACATCTGCATGTGCATACGGTGAGAAGATTAAGAATATTGCGGCAGCAAGACAAAATCTTTTCATATTATTCCTCCTGTCATCAGGCTGCCTCTTCCCTTTCAATATCTCTAAGGGTGGGAAGCTCTGTCAGGTCTTTTAACCCAAAATACTGGAGAAACTCTTTTGTCGTTCCGTAAAGCAGCGGTCTGCCCGGAGCTTCTTTTTTCCCGAGTATCTTTACCAGTTTTCTGTCAAGCAGCGTTTTTACAACTCCGTCTGAATTTACGCTTCTTAATTGTTCTATCTCGGTCTTGATAATAGGCTGTCTGTATGCGATTATTGCAAGTGTCTCAAGGGCTGACGCTGAAAGTTTTGTCAGGGCGCTCTTGACCCTGAATTTCTTCAGCCACGGGGCATATACAGTGTTTGTTATCATCTGGTAGCCGTTGGCTATCTCGGCAATAAGGACGCCTCCGTTTCTTTCTCTGTAGTCTGTCATAAGTTCATCCATAAGTTTTTTGAGTTCAGCGTCCTGCATCTCCGCAACGTCTTTCAAGGACGACAGCGTTACAGGCTCGCCTGAGAGAAAAAGAATTGCTTCAAGTAAATGTTTCTTATCTCTGTCTTCCATACAAATGTGAAAATTATACCAGAAAGCACAAATAAATTCAATTAATTAATACAGCCTGAACGGCAGCAGGATTATCGGGGCCGATGCAATAAGAGTGAATATTGTGAGGAATATAATAGAATAAAGCGCCCATCTCTTTTGCGCCGCCGGTATTATTCTGTTCATTGAAGGAATTTTTTTGAAGCGCTCAACAACTCCGGCCATTATTCCCAGAAAACTTCCTGCGAAAAGAAATGCGTAAAGCGGATACCCTATGTAGTAGTATTCCTTCTGCAGGATGTCAAAGGGGCAGTGATGGGTTGGAAGCTGGTAAAAATAGAGCGAGATGAATGAGATGATTGCCGCAATAGAAAAAATAAAAAACATAAAAGTAAATATTGAGAGCAGATATGTAAACGGTTTTCTTTGTTGTTTATACGCCGCTGCTCCGGTTGCTGTTGTAACGGCAAACAGGGAATAAAAAAGTATCATAGCGGGCAGAGGCGGAAAGGAAGCGAGAGAGCTTGCAATGCCTTTGCCTTTCTCACTGAACATAACTCCGCAGCAGGATGTAATTACATCTGGCTCTATTTTAAGGAAATATAGAAACTGGAGGATGAATTCCGTTATCAGCAATACAAGCGCTGCGAGCAGCAGTTTGTATTTCATCTTTATCAAGGGATAGTCCTCTGCCTTGTTGTCCAGATGGTTTACAGCAATCCATGAAGCGGCGGTAAAAAATACAGCAATCTTTGCATAAAGGGCGGGAAAACCAAAAGGGTTTGCATTCAGCGAGCCTGTTGCGCACATTGCGCCTGCAAGAAGCGTGTGAATATCTTCCGCGGTATATATAAACAGAAAAATAGAGACAACTTCAAACAGCAGCGCATATTGCACCAGCGTTGATACGAGATATGTCTTTCTTTCAAGCATAAGCTGCTCTTCCGAACTGCTCTTTATGTCCCACCGCCGAATTATCTTTATGCCGAGCGCTGAGGCAAAAAAGACGAGAAGGAGCACAATCACCGAACCTAAAGTCAATGCAATAATGCCTGGATGCAAAAACATCTTTTCCCCCAACTCCTAATTCTTAATGCTTTCTTCCCGCTCCCCTGACCATTCCATCTCTCATTTCAATGTAAAGATTTACATATTCTTTTTCATAGACAAGCGGGTCGTGAGTTGCTATTACAATTGTCTTGCCCTGCTGCTGCAGATTTCTCATTATGGATAGGAATTCTTCTGAAAGATGCGTGTCCAGGTGCGCGGTCGGTTCATCAGCGAGAATTATTGCAGGATTATTTATGAGCGCCCTTGCAATTGCTGTTCTCTGCTGTTCACCCCCGGAGAGTTTCTGAACCTGGAATTTCTTTCTATCGGACATGCCGAGAGTGTTCAATATATCCTCTGCCCTTTTTCTCAACTCTGAGGGTGTTATATCGGTGGGATAAAGCGGAAGCATTACGTTGTCGCTTACAGTAAGCCCTTTAATAAGATGAAACTGCTGGAATATGAATCCGAAGGTGTTTCTTCTGACCTTAGTCATAAACCTTTCAGGCAGACGGGAGACGTCTCTGTTTTCAACTAGCACTCTGCCCGATGTAGGCCTGCTCATACATCCGATGAGTGATAATAGGGTTGTTTTACCTGACCCGCTCGGGCCCTTTAGCACCGCAAAATCCCCCTTATTTATTTCTATGGATACATCCTTTACCGCAGTGACCTCATCACGCATGCCCTTATTGAAATCTTTTGTAATATTTTCTGTTTTTATCATGCCTATCCCCTCATTACAGTATCGGGGTCTGTGATCGAAGCCTTCCATGAAGGAATAATCGTTGATGCGATATAAGGCAGGACAGTTATTGCCATAAGTATTGCAATCTGATAAAAATCTATGAATGGGGCAAGGTTGAAGTGAGGATAGATTACGGACCAGCCCTTTAATGCCGGAGCGAATAAAAATCCATCCAGTAAAAATATATGCAGATAAGCTAAAATTAAGCCGCACATAAAAGAAGTCAGTGAGATGACAAGTCCTTCCCAGAATTTCATCTCCAGGATATCGGAAGTTTCCCAGCCTATTGCCTTTAGAATGCCTATCTCCTGTTTTTCTTCCGCGCTGAGTCCTGTTGCCTTGTCCCACGCCAGTATGATAAAAGCCGCCAAGGCGCCTGCAAACATTGCCAGTATTAATCCGCTCCTCCATCCAAAGACAGCATCATAGGTTCTGATAACCTCATCTCTGAGAATAGGGCGGGAATAAGGGAATAGCTCTTTTATTTTTCTGGCGGCGGTGGGAATTTCCGTCTCATTAGCCACGCGCACTGCAAGGTCTGTCGCAGTGTCTTCAGGCATTCCAACCAGCGATTTAAAAGCGCTTTCGCTTATTATAATGAGGTCTGCCGTCAATATCTCCGAGTCGGATTCAAAGATGCCGACAATCTTAAATTCCATCCATCTGCCTTCGGAATTCTGAAGGTTCAGGCTGTCTCCTATATCCTTTTTTATAATTCTTGCATCCGCAATTTCCCTGCCGATTGCGGCGGCATTTTTTTCGTTAGCGGACGGCATGCGGCCTTTTATGAGCCTGTTATTTTCTATTCCACTAACGCCTATGCCGATGATTGTGTAATTTGCCCGGACTCCTGAATCGTAGTAGTAGCCCCAGTAACGCGGTTCAACCTTTGATACGCCCGGGATTCCCATAATTTCATTCTTTATCTTTGTAGATATAAGTTCATGTCTTCCCGCAAGTATCTTCTGCACAATAATTTCAGGAGAATATTTAAGCAGCATCCCCGCCTCTTTCTTAAGCGAATACGAAAGAAGGATAATAGAACTGACTGCAAAAATTATAAAGGTGAAAACCAAAATAATCCCTGTGTTTTTGAACTTTCTCCTTAAAAGCGACTGGAGTGTATAATCCAGAATGTTTTTGTGTTTGTTAATTGCCATATATCCTAATCTCTGTCCGCATATAACTGAAATCAGGCGGAGGGATGACCGAGCCTGTCGGAAAGTGTTCTATGGAGCCGGGGAAATCCTGAAACGCTGAGAACAGGTCTGCCTGGCTCGGATGCCTTGTATAACGGGCGTCTGTGGATAGAACCAAATCTGTCAGCCGCAGTTTTTCTGCGATTTCTTTAATCTCTTTTTTGAAGACAGGGTGTTTGGAAACAGCAGTTAGTGAATGTATATACAGCGCTGCCATAACTGCAAGATTTGCTGTAATAAAGATAAAAAACGCCGTAGATTTACGCAACTATTTTAAGTCCTCCAGAGTAATTTTGTTAAATCTGAGAATCTTTTTGCCGTTATGGTCTTTCATGAATTCCTTTGCCCTGTTTTCAGTTCCCACAGGGATAAGTTCATCTCCCATCGGGCCGTATATATCGCTTCCCTTAATGAAAAACATTTTTTCAGCGGGCATTGATTCCGCTGAATAGTATTCTGTAACATAGGCGGAAAGTATATCGGAAGATTTTCTGGAAGGGTCGTATCCTGTAACATTGAGATAATACTTGAGCATATCCTTCGGGCCGTCAAAAAAAACATAAGAGCCGTTTTTGAATATTATCCAGGCAGTCCAGTTTGGATATTTTGCCACAAACATGCCGCATACAGGGCATTTGTCTTTTTGCGATGGTTTTATGGCTTTTTTCCCTCCTGCAAATGCGTAGGAGTTTAGAGTTAAGAGTTCAGAGTTAAGAGTAAAAAAGAGTAAAAAAACAGCAGCGCATTTTAAGAGTCTCATATAGCCTCCAATTGTTAAGAGTTTAGAGCCGTGAGTCTTGACTTAGGGAAGCAAAATACAAATTCCTTAACTTTCAGCTCATAACTCATAACTCATTTTAGTGTTTCTACTCCATCATCATTTTATGGTGCAGCATCTTCTTCTTTTTATCGCGGCTCATCTGTGTGTCCTGGTGCATATCTTCATATGCAGCCTTTATTATCTCATCAAAGGTTGCAAGACCGCCGCCGTTTTCCTGTATAAATTTTTCCGCGTCTTCTTTTTTACCAAAAGCCCATTTGGCCCTCTTTGTCATTACCCCGGGCCTGCTGCCTCCGATTACCCAGAATGCCTTTTCGGCGTCAAGGAGTTTTTTTGTGTTGTAATCTCCGACCCATATTGTTTTTGGAGTCTTATCAGTTGCTGCGGCTAAACCTATGGCTGCGCAGTGAATGCTGCACATTCCTTCCGATGTGCCGTCATCGTATTCTATGTAAACCCTGCTGTGAGAGAACATCTCTCTGTCCATCCCACAGTATTTACACGCGGGGTGTTTTTTTACATCATCTTGCGCAGCTGCAGCGCCTGCTATGGAGAGACAAGACAGCAGGATAATCATAAAGATATAAGATTTTTTCATTGGATGCCTCCTTTAGAATGTTACCTGTTTTATCAGGCAGCGCCTAATTTATGCCGCAAAGCAGCATAATGATAATTTTAGTTAACGCCATGTTATAAGTCAACTGGAGCGCTCTCAACTTGCGTCTTGCATCCTGTATAATGTATCCTGTGGCTATGCCGCTATTTGCAGTGCAAGAGCATCACGCAAGCCGCCTGCATTTTGATTTCAGGCTTGAAGTAGGCGGCGTTCTCAAGTCCTGGGCTGTGCCGAAGGGGCCGTCAATGAACCCTGTTGACAAGAGGCTTTCAATAATGGTGGAAGACCATCCGCTTTCTTACGGCTCTTTTGAAGGGGTAATACCTGAGGGGCAATACGGCGCGGGCAGGGTGGTTATATGGGATAAGGGGACCTACAAGTTTATCGGGGGAAGTGTGGAGAAAGGGCGAATTGAGTTTGCCTTAAATGGAAATAAATTAAAGGGAGTCTTTGCGCTTGTGCGTATGAAGGGCAAAGATAAGGAATGGCTTTTGATTAAGAAGAAAGACGAATATGCTGATTATGCTTTTAAGATGAAGACTGTTTGGGCCGGGCAATAAAAGGAATCTCAAATTATAATTTTAAGTTGACAACGGCGACTGCGTATGATAACCTTTAAAAAATAATCCGGCTAAAGGGAGGTGAGGAGAAACTTTCAGGTTCGGGCAGTGAAGATTATTATATCTTCATAAATTTCAGTAAACAAATAAACGGGGAGAAAAGATGAAAAAAAGTTTGATATTTATTTTGTTTCTTGGGTTGGCTGTAATCGGCTATGTGATGTTCGCTGCAACTCCTGCGCAGGTAACAGCCGCTTCCGAGCAGGCAATAGAAGCAAAGGTTATGCTGAAAGATAAGGTTCCTACATTCCATGCTATTGCTTATATAGCAGGCCACGGCGGACATATCGCTATTATAGATATGAGGACGATGAAGTCGCCTGTTGACATGGAAAAGGGCAGAATTGTGCTTGTTGAGGCTGGTTCCGAGATGGAAGGCAAGATAGCGGGCATGGACTTTGAAAAGGTTAAAAATGCCGGCGGCACACACGGACAGGCATTGGTTAAGGAAAAAGGCAAAAAGGTGCTGGTTGCCGGCACACTATCCGGGAATGTCTATAAAATAGACGTGGCAACAGGAAAGAAAGAGGGCCCCTTTAAGGTAGGAGAAAAGTTCTGCGGCGCCATTGCCGGGCCTGACGGAAATATATATTTTGAGGATATGGCAGACGGACACGTTTATATATGGGATTCAAAAAAGCTGAAGACAGTTGACAAGATGCCTGTGGGAAAAGCACTTTGCGGCATCCAGTGGACCAAGAACGGCAAGAAGGCATATATTACAGACATGCCTACCGGAATAGTGTATGTCTATGACTGGAAGACAAAGGAAAAGATAAAAGAAATCTCCAGCCCTGAGATGACATTTATACATCAGGCGAGAATGACTCCCGACGGTAAGGAACTCTGGGTGAGCGCGCCCAATGAATATGATCCGGGACTTAAACCGGGCACTCACAAGAGCCAGGTCATTGTTATAGATACCGCCAAGGATGAAATCACAAAGCGCATTATCCTTCCTGACAATGTAAGGTCGCATGATTTTGCATTTACAAAAGACGGCAAGTATGCGTTTCTTTCATCAAGGACCTATGGAGACGACAGCACGCTTAATGTGCTTGAGAGAAAGACTAACAATATTGTAGGGCAGGTCTCTGCATGCGCATCATGTCATAAGAATGCAGGGGTAACGGTAAGCATAGACAAGGGTTCTCCTCTTCTTTGCGGAATAGAGGTAGATTGGAATCCCGGTAAAAAATAGATTATTACGGCAGTTAAGTTTCTTCGGAAAGGGCATCGGCAGTAAGATGCCCTTTCCGATTTCAGTATTTAATCTTTCCAAAAGGAATTTATAACAGGGAATGAAAAGGGTAAATATTTTTGGCCTCGCATTGAGGAATCTTAAAAGAAGGCCTGTGCGCACTGTGATTCTGCTTCTGATAGTTGCTCTGGTTACAGGGACGCTGGTCGGCGCCACTATTTTTATAAGCGGAATGCAGAATGCCCTGAAGATCGGCACATACCGGCTTGGAGCCGACGTCCTAATAGTGCCGGCCGGGAATGAAGCTCAGGCAAAAACAGCCCTTCTTGCAGGCGAGCCTGTAAGTTTTTATATGGACCGGAATATTTTTGAAAGGGTAAGGAATATTGAAGGGGTGAAGAATGCCTCGCCTCAGGTTTTTATAAAACCGGCGTCGTTTACATGCTGTTATAACGTAGAGACGTTTCTTGTCGCCTTTGACCCCGAGTCGGACTTTACGATAAGCCCCTGGCTTGAAAAGAAGCTGAAAAAAACCCTTAAGGGAAATGAGGTAATTGCGGGCAGCGCGCTGCCGATTTTAACAGGCGATACAATTCCATTTTTTGGCACACCTTTTGTTGTTGCAGGAACAATGGAACCTACCGGGATGAAATTTTTTGACCAATCCGTATTTATGACAATGGATGCGGCTTATTCAATGGCTGACGCCTCAAAAGAAAAGTCAATGCAGCCGATTGACCTTAAGAAAGACAGGATATCAGCGGTGCTTGTTCAGGTTCAGGACAGCTTTACACCCGGCAGAGTGGCTATAAGAATAGAACATGACATAGACGGAGTTAAGGCCATAGCCTCTGACGAAGTAGTCAACACTGTCAGGAGGCAGTTGAACGGGCTTCTGAAGGGGATAATTGCCGTAAGCTCGGTGCTGTGGAGCCTGGCCCTCTTAATGACAGGCTTTGCATTTTATATGATTGTTAACGAAAGGCAGAGGGAACTCGGCCTGCTGCGCGCAATGGGCGCAAAGAAGAAACACATTTTTGCAATGATAATTGCAGAGGCGTCGGCTATATTTGCTTTAGGCGCAGTAATCGGGTTAATCATCGGCGCGGTCCTCCTCTTTTCATTTAAGGGGCTTATACTGCAAAGCCTGAAATTGCCCTATCTGCTGCCGTCTGCCTGGGTCTTGGCCAGACTGATGCTGGGCGCTGTTTTCTTTTCCCTGCTGTCCGGGATTCTTTCATCGCTGCTTCCTGCCGCAGCTGCGAGCAGGATGGAGCCTTATGAGGCCATCAGGAAGGGGGAATAGGGGGAATGTATATGAGATTTACAGATATAATTGGGCAGCGTATTACGCCGTTACTTTTGTGTATGATAATAGCTTTTATCTCATGCGGGAAAAAGGAGCTTCCGTCAAAACCAGCTGCGCCTCAGACGAATATATATTCAAGCGAGTCGGTTTTTGACGAAGTGAAGAAGAAACTTCAGAACAATCCTAATGATATAGATGCGCTGTACCATCTTGCGGACCTTTATGACCGCAACGCCCAATATAATGAGGCGATAGACGCCTATAAAAAAGTAATCAGCCTGAAGCCTGATATGGGCTACGCATATTTTAAGATGGGGACGGCATACGACAGGCTCGGCAAGGCTGACGAGGCTGTTGCAGCCTTTAAAAAAGCAGCGAAGTTCATGCCGGACCACCCGGTTCTTTATAATAATATGGGGGTGGCCTACGGCAAGCTCGGCAAACTTGACGAGGAGATAGCGGCGCTTAAAAGAGCAACAAAACTCCGGCCTGTGTACTCAGCGGCAAGGTATAACCTGGGCATTGTCTATTTGAAAAAGAAAAACAAGAAGGCTGCGATGCAGGAATACGAATCTTTAAAAAAATTTGATGCGGGCGCTGCCGAGTCCTTGCTTAAAGAAATTAACCCGTCTCAAACAGTGAAAAAAGGTGAAAAGTGATAAGAGTTGAGGAAATCAGTAAAATTTATACTGTCGGCGGCCAGGTTCTGAAGGCGGTTGACAAGGCTTCTTTTACTGTCAATAAAGGCGAGATAGCGGCGGTGGTAGGACATTCCGGCAGCGGGAAGACAACACTGTTGAGCTTAATCGGTGGATTAACGAGGCCTGATTCAGGTTTGATTCAGATTGACAAAGTCAATATCTGGGCTATGGATGATAACAGTCTTTCGGAATTCAGGAATAAGAAAATCAGCTTTATATATCAGTTTTCAAGCCTTATCCCTACGCTGACCGTCATGGAAAATATTATGCTGCCAACCGCATTTGGAAAATATGAGGGAGATGTTGCCGGCTATGCAAAAGAACTCATTAACATTGTAGGCTTGGAAGAAAAGATGCAATCTTATCCTTCACATCTTTCGGGCGGGCAGCAGAGAAGGGTTGCCATTGCCAGGGCATTCATAAACAAGCCGGACATTATACTTGCGGATGAGCCTACGGGAGACCTTGACGAAGAGACAGAAAAAGAAATTATTCAAGTTTTTCAAAAGATGAACAGAGATGGGAATATTACTTTTATTATAGCTACTCACAGCGGGGAGATTACAGCTAACGCCCATAAAAAGTTTAAAATGAGCGGCGGCGTCCTTACGATAGAATAGGAGGTTGTAAGAGTTCTGACGTCTGTTATCTATCCTTAATATCTGCCTGTCTGATAACAAGAAGTCCTTTTTATTATTTACATCTATAGCAAGCGGCAAAAAAAGTTGTCATTGCGAGTCCCGAGCTGCTCGGGGCGTGGCAATCTCATCAGAAAAGACGAGATTACTTCGCTTCGCTCGTAATGACATGCTATTTATGTCGTTCACTATAAAATTAAAACTTTTTCCAGCGCGCAGCGGTTTGCCCGTTTTTGTTTTATTCTTATGGGTAGATTTTGCAGTTAAAAATATTATAAACTGTAAGCAGAAATTTCAAAGAGGACAGTAAACAGTGGAAGAAGATATTAAACCTGACAAAAAGATTAACATAAAGGGGCTTATATGCCCTTATACCTTTGTGAAGGCAAAGCTGGCTATTGAGGACATGGAGGTAGGCGAGGCGCTTGAGATACTCCTTGATTATGAGGAGGCGTCCAGAAGCATCCCTAAATCAATGGAAGACCACGGGCAGAAAGTTTTGAAAGTAGAAAAGATAAATGACACTGATTGGGTGCTTGTTATACGAAAGGAAAAAGAATGAGCGAATTCACGGAAGACCAGCTTCAGCGATACAGCCGTCACATTATCCTTCCTGAGGTTGGCGGAAAAGGCCAGAAGAAACTGCTTAATGCAAAAGTTTTTATAATCGGAGCAGGAGGACTGGGATGCCCGGTCGGCTACTATCTTGCCGCTGCAGGCGTCGGGACTATAGCAATGATAGATAATGACGAGGTTGAGTTGAGCAACCTCCAGAGGCAGATAGCTCACAGCGTTAAGACGCTTGGAAAACCTAAAGTTGAATCCGCAAAAAATACCTTTGAGTCCTTAAATCCTGATGTTAATGTTATTGCGCTTAAACAGAGGATTTCAAAAAACAACATTATGGAATTCATAAAAGACTACGATATTGTGGTTGACGGCAGCGATAATTTTCCGACGCGGTATCTTGTAAACGACGCCTGTGTAATGGCTGGAAAACCGCTTGTCAGCGGAGCAATCCTGAGATTTGAAGGGCAGGTTACGACAATTATTCCCGGAGATGGCCATTGCTACAGGTGCCTGTTTGAAGAAATGCCTCCGGCAGGACTTGTGCCGTCATGTCAGGAAGCCGGTGTGCTCGGCGTGCTGCCCGGAGTCGTAGGCGGCCTTCAGGCAACAGAGGTGTTGAAGCTTATACTCGGCAAAGGGGATGTTTTAAAAAATGAACTGCTGATTTATAACGCACTCAAGACAACTTTCAGAAAAGTTAAAGTCCCTAAAAATCCTGATTGTCCTGTATGCGGTAAAAATCCTACAATTACAGAACTTCTTGATTATGACGCTGAATACTGCACGATGCGGTAGTTTAAACACAAAAGCGTTCTCTCAATACCTGCCATAAAAATAATTTGAAATATATTTCCGGCTGAGTTTTCACCCTTGCCATATAAGGCTGGATGTGAGATGATTTAAATTCATAATTCCTTCAAATTTATATGCGATTATGTAATACAAGAATGGGTGACGGATTTTTATAAAGATCCGCGGCATTATGCAGGATAGAATGTCCGATTAAAAGATTAAAGGAGCTTTTATGAAGATGGTAACGGCTATTGTGAGGACAACAAGTCTTGAAAGTATTGTGAAATCTCTGGGGAATATAGGCATCAAGGGCATGACAATCACGGAGGTTAAGGGGATTGGAGATCAGGTTCAGTTGTTTAAGCCATATACTATCCACAACAGGATTGATATTATCGTGCCTGATGACAGGGTTGAAGAGGTTTCGGGAACAATCCTTGAACATGCCCATACAGGTCTTGCAGGAGACGGGCTTATTGCTGTATATCCGGTAGATGCCATGATGAAAATAAGGACGATGGAGCGGCTGCAATGAAGTGATTTTATGAAAAAAGACCCTGTATGCAATATGGAAGTGAATGAAAGGGATGCCTTTACAGCAGAATGTGGGGATGAAACCTTCTACTTTTGCTCTGAAGGATGTAGGGAAAGGTTCATGAAAGAGAGGATATGCAGGGTTCCACGCACCTCTTATGACCTTATAATAATTGGCGGCGGGCCTGCAGGGCTTACGGCCGCCGTATATGCGGCCACGCTCAAGATGAATGCCTTTCTTATAACAAAAGATCTCGGAGGTCAGGCGATTGACAGCACAAAGATAGAGAACTATATGGGCTTTGATTTCATAACAGGACCGGAACTTACAGAAAAATTTCAATACCAGCTCATTCATTCCCATTATATTGACCATCTTATGAGCGACGTCGAAAAAATTGAAG
>MNVK01000107.1 GCA_001871685.1 Nitrospirae bacterium CG1_02_44_142 | reverse complement strand
TTTGAAAAGACCTCTCTAAACAGTTTAAGTCTGTCTGTCTGTCTGTCTGTGCATGATTAATGCCAGAGGCTTAGTTATCCCATCTGTTCTCCTGAAAAAACTTTATTTTAAGCCTTACTTTCTATCAGGGAAAAGGAATCCTAAAACACTCAAATCTTCATCTATATCAGGCCAGTGGATACCATAACCAGATGGTGAAATCTCGTAGTTTTCTAATTGCTCGTTTGTTGCGTCAGAAAGTTTTGGATACCATGCCAATGGTATCGCAACAATCCTTCCATCGCTCAAGCCCACATGCATGAAATCCTCTGAAAATTTGACATTCAAAATTGCAGGTGTTTTAATTTGTTCTGCGATGGAAATATTCATCCCATTTCTCCTCAAACATTTGTTTATTTTCCTTTATTATACCTAAAATTTGCTTCAATTGATTTGCATTCAAATTATAGCTCCATGCCAACCGGCATGAAGGTATCCAGAACTTTGCCTCACCGCCCTGTCCGATTACATGGGCATGACACGGTTCAAATCCTTCATTGCTGTAAAATAAGAAACGAAATCCATGTCTCTTAAATATTGTCGGCATTTAACTTATTTTCAAAGCCAATATCCTTTTCCCCATGTTGCATAAAAAATACAACTATTGGTTATTGCCTGTCAAGGTAAAATTCACCTCCCCTCACCCATCATACATAACCTTGCCCATGTCGCTTACGTCATAGCCTCCGAGCTTTGCAACCATAGCCCTGAATTCGCTGTCTTCCCTGATAATACTTAAGAGAGCCTTTATCATATCCGTATCGTAGAATTCAAACGGAATTGCCAGGTCATAGCGCTCCTTTGCAACTGGGATAAAGTCAAGCCCGAGCGCTTTCGCTGACGCAAGAATCGCAAGCCCCGTGTCTGCAATGCCTGTAAGCGCCGCTGATGCAACACCCATGTGAGTGTATTCCTCTCTTTCATATCCTTTCACATCTTCTGGTTTTATTCTCAATTCCCGCAGGTGTTTGTCTGTCAATAACCTGGTCCCGGCGCCTGCCTGCCGGTTTATAAAAACAACATCATTTCTTGTCAGGTCTTCAAAGCCTTTTATATTTTTGGGATTTCCCTTCAGCACAAGAAGTCCCTGCTCTCTGTAAACGAGATTCACAAGAATTATTTTTTTATCCGGAAGCAATTTCTTTATGAACGGGATATTGTATTCTCCTGTCTCCTCGTCAAGCAGATGTGTCCCCGCAATATGCGCCTCTCTCTTTTTTAAAGCCAACAACCCGCCCATTGAACCGGCATGGGCTGACGAAAGCGAGAGTTTCGGATATTTTTTTTTCAGCGAGTTTGACAGAAGGTCCAGAGCATTATCATGGCTTCCGATGCATACTATTGTATTTTCTATTTCATTTTTTGTTCTAAGCAGTTCTACATCCACCTCTGAACCTGCGCCTATTCCCTCAGACATAGCAGGTATCCTCACAAAACCATCTGCGCGCACAAGCGACATCAAAACTCCGGCCCCGCGAGAAACAGGAGCGGCAATGAATTTATCTCCGACCTTCCCTATCTTGACCCTTAGAAATTCTTCCTGCCCGAGTGTTGACGCAGCCTGCCTTGAAAGAACTGCCTGCAAAATCTCAGGAGGAGCCATTTCCATCCCCTGCCATTTGTAAATTACGGGCTTTGCAAAGAGATTAAATGTTATGAATGCGGACACAGGATAACCCGGAATACCGAGCACAGGCTTATTCCCGACAATCCCCGCTATAACAGGCTTGCCGGGCTTAATGCTTACGCCGTGAAATATTATTTCACCTGTTTCGCTTATTGCCCTTGACGTAAAATCCTCGGAACCAGCAGACGCCCCTGCATTAACAACAATCATGTCTCCAACTTTGTGCGCCTCTGAAATCGCATTCTTTAATTTCTTAATGTCATCAGGGATAATCCTGAACCTGACAGGCTCTCCTCCCCATTCAGAAACAAGGCCGCCGAGCACCCTTGAATTGTATTCAATAATATCTCCTCTTTTTAAATTGCTTCCCGGCTCTACAATCTCCGTGCCTGTGGGGATAATTACTATTTTTGGTTTTCTCCTGACGTTAATATCCACATATCCACCTGCAAGCATTGCGCCCACATCAACAGGCATTATTCTGTGATTTTCCGGAAGTATAAGCTCTGTGGCAACAATATCCTCGCCGATTACCCTTACATTTTGCCACGGAGTTGCAGGGCTTATAATCTCAATGTATTCATCTTCCTGATACCTGACACCCGGCGCCTGACACCTGATTACATTTACATCTTCTATCATTATCACTGTATTAAAAACATCGGGCATCGGGTCCCCCGTGTCAACATAAACTGCCTGCTCGCCGAGTTTAAGTTTTTTGGGTGATATTTCGGATGCGCCAAAGGTTTCCTGATATTTAACGGCATAGCCGTCCATTGCAGATGAATGATAGAAAGGAGATGAGAGTCTTGCTATCACAGGTTCTGCTGTTATTCTTCCGAGGGATTCCGAGACCATTACTTTTTCTCCGGGAAAAGCTTTAAGGAAACCCTGTGATTCAAGCCTTCTGAGCCATTTTTCTAGGGCCTCATTCAGCGGGGTTATCTCAAGATAAATCTCACGCTTCAATTGCACCTCCCTTAAAATCTCAGAAACGCCCCTATCCCGCCTGCGTCTGACAGCTCTTTATTCTCTGCTATCACTTCTATCATTGCGCCTTGTTCCACTGCTCTCTGCCCTGCCAGGTCAACAAGATAATTGACTGCCTCCATCTCTCCCTTGCAATAAGGGCAGACAGATACTTTCTGCTTTGAAAGGTTTCTGCAGTTCCTGCAGGCATAGCCTGAATCTTCAAAATCCTTTATGAATACAAGCTTCATTATTCTTCCTTCCTGAAGCGCATTCAGAACATCCTCTATGCCTATTGCTGCATTCCGCCCTTTACCAACTGCTGTCAGCAAATCAGAAACAATAGCTTTCTCTTCCCTGCTCTCAAATTCGCTTATCACAGGTTTGACTTTTTCAAATATATCATTGACATTCGCAAACATCTCGGCATGAAAAACGCCCACAATTTTTTCACTGACTGACTTTGGAAGCAGCTCCCTTACCTTTGCAGCAGCATCATCAGAACCACCTGTTATTATCCTTTCTATCCGTCCGGCGGATAAAAAGGATTCCAGCTTTTTTATAACGTCTTTTATATGCAGGCTGACATGATAATCTATATGCCGTTCAAATCTGTGTCCTGACAGAGAAAACCATCCTCCTCTTTTGTGTTTCCCCGGCACATCTTGAGTATGAATCTCTCCGTATTCCTCTATCTCGCCAAGATGCACCAGGAACAAACGCGCAGATTCCTTGTCAACAAGAAGCACAGCATACTGTTTATAGTTATCAAGCATATCAAGCAGGGGCTGTATATAAGGAGTCTTATCCGCTATTATTGCGTTCTTTACAGGGACGGCAAGATGGTATTCCTTCCAGAATGACTTTTCAGAAGAAGTGATGATGGCCAATCCTTTTTTGAATTCCCTCTTATTGCCGGTAACAAAAGCCTCAAGTTTTTCAATGTCATTTTTAATCTTTTTAAATATTCCCCTGTCTTTCTCTTCCGAAAATTTTTTAAGCATGTTCTTGAGATGTATAACATAATCTCCCTTTGTGCCCGGGCTTACATTCAGGTAAAGGCTTACAAAATAGCTGCCATCCGCCTGAAGCGCTGCAATCTCTTTTAGTTCTTCATGATTAAGCATTTGTCCCTCCTTCTTCTGTGCCTCTGAATATTTCAAATACCGATACGAAAAGAGCCAAAAACAGCGGCCCGATTACAAACCCGATAAAACTCCCGTCTTACCCGCAACGGCCGCCTCCGCAAAAGTCCTGAAAATTTTTTCTGACAGGCTGTCCTGCAGCCGCTCAGGATGCCACTGCACTCCAAGAAGAAACGGATAATCCTTGCCGCATACTGCCTCTGCGACGCCGTCAGCGGAAAAGGCAATTGCCTTCAATTTCTGCCCGATACCCTTTACCGCCTGATGATGAGAACTGTTCACCTTAAACTCGCCTCTATCTATAAGTTTATTATCGTCTATATTAATTGTATGCCAACCCTCTCTGTGCTCTATTGCCGCCGGAACCTGCCGCCTTATATCCTGATAAAGGCTTCCTCCAAAAGCAACATTGATAAGCTGCATCCCATAACATATCCCGAGCGCCGGCTTCTTAAGCTTTATTATCTCATGAATTATTGCAAATTCAAAGCCGCTTCTGTCCCTTTCAACAATTTTGAGCTCACAATCTATATTTTCGTTGTAATATGAGGGATGGAGGTCCTCGCCTCCCGGGATAAGAAACCCGTCTATTCTTGAAGCGATGTCTGCGGTATTACTGGACGGGACAAGCAATACTGGAATTGCGCCTGCCTTCTCAACAGCCGCTGCATAATCCCTGTTGAGTTTAAAGCGGTTGTCCTCAATGTCTGCTGTTATACCTATAATCGGTCTCAACAGGCCCTCACACTCTCAACTTTCCGCCTGTTTCTGCTGTGATATAATTAAGAATATTATGATGCATTTCTTCCACTTCCGCTTCCGTAAGTGTTCTGCTGTCCGACCTGTATCTTACCGTAAAGGCCAGGCTTTTCTTTTCATCGGGAATATTTATGCCTTTATAAAAATCAAAGATGGAAACATCCTCTATTAGTTCCGACGGATAAGCCCTTATGAGATTCTCAATGTCAGAGGCGTTGAGCTTATCATCCACAATGATTGCTATATCGCGCTCAATACACGGGAACTTTGGTATGGGCGAATACTCAAGAGAAGCAGGAATCAAAGAAATTAATCTGTCAAAGTCTATTTCAAATACAATTATTTCAGGTTTTGACGCTTTCAGCTCCAGCTTATCAACCACCACAGGCGAAACAGCTCCGAGTAAACCTATGCCTGAACCTGAGATATGAATCTCGCACGACTGTCCGGGATGAAGGAAAGGCTCGTTTGAAGGATAAAATGCATACCCATTTACATGCAGATTATTGAACAAGTCTTCAAGCATTCCTTTGACTATATAGAAACCACCGGCGTCTTCTTTCCACAAAGATGGTTTTTTCTCTCTATAATAGACCCCGCTAAGACACTTAATTTCAAGAGGCAGCGGCCTTCCTATATCTTCAAATACTCTGGATAACTCAAAAATCCTGATATCTCTTACACCTCTTGAAAAATTATGCATAAAATTTTCAAGCAGAGACGGAATCAGCGTCGTCCGCAGCAATGAGCTTTCCTTCTTCAACGGGTTTTTTATTGAAACAGCCTTGCGCCTCCGGTCCTCCGCTGCTATATGAAGCATATCCAGGTCAGTTTCAGCCATAAAGCTGTAATTTATCGCCTCGTTGAATCCTGCTTTCCTTACTATATCTTTTATCCTAACAGCATAAGTGTGTTTTCTGTCTGATTTCCCTCCGGAAATAACCGCTTTTGGAATTGTTGTCGGTATATTCTGATAACCGTAAACTCTGGCTATCTCCTCAATAACATCCGCCTCTATCTTAATGTCAGTTCTGAATGCCTGAGGCTTTACGGCTGCGTAGTCCTTATGTGAATCCACAGTAAAGCCCAATCTTTTAATTATATCCGCCATTTCTTTGTCTGGAATATCTGTTCCGAGAACCTTATTGACCCTGCCATATCTCACATCCACAGTTACGGGGACAAACCTTTTTGGATAAACATCAACTTTTTTATAAACCCTGCCGCCGGAAACTTGCTGGATTAAAGACGCCGCCCTGTCAAGTGAATTACTCAAAGCCTCAATGTCTGAGCCCCTTTCAAATCTATAAGATGATTCGGATTTAAGCCCCAAAGCCTTTGAGGTCCTTCTGACTGATGTTGGTTCAAAATATGCGCTTTCAAGAAACACGTCCTGTGTGGAATCGCTAACCTCTGTTTCAGAGCCTCCCATAATACCCGCAATTGCAACAGGATTTTTTGCATCCCATATTAGAAGGGCGTCCGGCGGCAATTTTCTCTCTATGCCGTCAAGTGTGACAATACTACAGTCTTCCTCTGCAAGCGCAACCTTTATTGATTTCCCCTTCAACGTATTAAGGTCAAACGCATGTAACGGGTGGCCTGATTCCATGAGGACATAGTTTGTTATATCCACTATATTATTTATCGTTCTTAAGCCGCATTTGGTAATTCTGTTTCTAATCCAGTCCGGAGACGGCGCAACTTTTACTCCCCTTACAACCCTTCCGGCATATCTACGGCATAAGCTGTCAGCAAGAATCTCTACCTTAAAACCATAGTCCGAAGCCTCTTCTTTTATCTCATACCGAGGATACTTAAGGGGCAGGTTCATTGCTGTGGCAATCTCCCGAGCAATACCGATAATGCTCAGACAGTCAGGCCTGTTCGGGGTAACATTCACCTCAAATACGAAATCTCCGTCAAGTTTTTCTACGGCCTCCACCTCAAGTCCGGCCATTGTAAGAATATCCGCTACTTCTTCGGGGCTTTTAGTGATGTCAACAAACTCTTTTAACCAATCAAAAGGAACACGCATAGTATGTATTATAGCTATGCCGCATGGAGATTGACAAGGAAAAGTTTAGAGTGTGCTGACCGGAAAATGCATCAGCATGGGCATGGACATGGATGGCTGAAAAGTATTCTGTTACTTGTTCATCATATCAAGGAAGTCCTTGTTGCCCTTTGTGCCTGTGAGCTTGCCAAGCAGAAACTCCATGCTTTCAACAGTGCTCAGAGGGTTTAAGACCTTACGCAGTATCCACATCTTATTCAACACATCTTTATCAACAAGCAGCTCCTCTTTTCTTGTGCCTGATGCGTTTATGTCTATGGTCGGGAATATTCTCTTATCAACGAGTTTCCTGTCTAAGTGCAGTTCCATATTGCCTGTGCCTTTGAATTCTTCAAAGATAACATCATCCATCCTGCTTCCTGTATCAACAAGCGCGGTGGCAAGGATTGTAAGGCTGCCGCCGTTTTCAATATTCCGGGCAGCTCCGAAAAATCTCTTTGGTTTCTGAAGGGCATTTGAGTCAAGCCCTCCTGACAAAACCTTCCCGCTTGTGGGCATAATCGCATTATACGCTCTTGCAAGCCTGGTTACGCTGTCCAGGAGAATAACGACATCACGCTTACTTTCCACAAGCCTCTTGGCCCTTTCTATAACCATCTCTGCAACCTGACAGTGTCTCTGCGGAGGCTCATCAAATGTTGAACTTATTATCTCCGCCTCCGGGACCTGTCTTTTCCAGTCGGTAACCTCTTCAGGCCTTTCGTCTATCAGGAGGATTATAAGATGTATTTCCCTGTGGTTTTTCTTCGTGGCCTTTGCTATTGACTGAAGCAGCATTGTCTTCCCTGTTCTCGGCGCAGCAACTATCATCCCCCTCTGCCCTTTGCCGACAGGAGCTATAAGATCCATTACCCTTGTTGAATAATCACTTGCGTCATATTCAAGCTTTATTCTTTCTGTCGGATAATACGGTATAAGGTTGTCAAAAAGCGTTCTGTTTATGCTGTCTTCAGGAGATTCATGGTTTACGGCCTCTACCTTGAGGAGCGCAAAATATCTTTCGCTCTCCTTGGGAGGTCTTATCTGGCCTGAAACGAGGTCGCCTGTCCTCAAAATAAATCTGCGTATCTGGGAAGGCGAAACATAAATATCGTCAGGGCCGGGAAGATAACTGTAATCAGGCGAGCGGAGGAATCCAAAACCGTCAGGCAGTATTTCAAGAACGCCCTCCCCGAATACATTTCCTGTCTTTTCAGCCTGCGCCTGAAGTATTGCAAATATGATATCCTGCTTCCTCATGCCTGATGCGCCGTCAACATTCAGGGTCTTTGCAACAGTGGTAAGCTCGTCAATAGTCTTTTCTTTCAATTGGGAAATAGAGATATTATCCATAGTTAGCTCCTCATCTCATCGGGATTTTTATGTGTGGTTTATGTGTTTATGTAACACCCGTTAGGTCTTTTCCGCTTAAGCGGATTTTTGAGCCTATCCGTGGGATTTAAATAGAAACTAAGAACTGCTGTTAGAAACAATATACTAAAAGAAGTTGCTTTTGTCAATACCCCCATGTTAAATTTTTATATGCGCTATGGAGAAAAGGCTATAAAAAAGGCACGGATAGAACTGTGGGATAATCCCTGCCCTGAAAAAGACTATGAAATCAACATAAGCTTTTCTGAATTTACATGCCTCTGCCCGCGCTCAGGCTATCCTGACTTTGCGACAATAGCCATAAAATATGTCCCAGACAGGAAGATTGTTGAATTGAAGTCCTTAAAACTTTATCTTAATTCTTTCCGCAATCTCTATATCTCTCACGAAGAAGCGGCAAACACGATTTACTCGGAACTTGAGAAGAAATTAAAACCCCGGTTTCTTGAAGTCATCGGCGATTTTAATCCGAGAGGGAACGTGAAGACAGTGATAAAGGTAACCTCAGGAGAAATTCAAAATTCAAAAATCAAAGTAAATGCAGGTAAATTGGTGAATAGGTGAATGGGTTTTTACGATTAACCGATTCACCGAATAGCGATTAACCGGTTAATCCCCTTCGCCCTTTCTATAAACAGCTTCATCTTTTTGTGGTCTTTTCTGCCCTTCTCAGCCTCAACACCGCTGCTTACGTCAACAGCATAAGGATGTACCAAGCGTACCGCCTTCTCTATGTTTTCAGGGGTCAACCCCCCGGCAAGGATAACTCTGCCGAATTTCTTTGCCTCTGCTGCAATGTCCCAGTTGAATATCTGCCCGGTGCCTCCGAATACCTCAGGCGTGTATGTGTCAAGCAGAAAGGCCGAAACTGTATCTTTATATTTAGAAATGACCTCAAGGCTGTCCACGGATTTAACGCGTATTGCCTTTATGGCAGGTTTTGAGAGGCTGCATGCTTTTGGAGGCTCTTCTCCATGAAGCTGGATTATATTTATTTCCGTCTGTAAAACAATTTTTTCTATGGTGTTCTTATTCTCATTTACAAACACGCCGACTGTTGAGATGAATGGAGGGAGTTTTTTTATTATTTTTTTCGCATTTGCAGGTGAGATATACCGCGGGCTATTTTTGAAAAATACAAAACCCAGCGCATTAGCGCCAAAATCCGCTGCTGCCATTGCGTCATCAAGATTTGTTATGCCGCATATTTTAACCTTCGCCATGTATGCAGATTATAGCATAACACTGTGTAGAGAGGCTCTGGCTGGATTAAGGCAAGATTCACGGGTCGGTCAAAATAGGGGCTGAAGACGAAACGAAGTGAAGCGGATAGCCCCGCCTGAGAACTCACAAGAGACTTCTATATTGCACTAACACCTGCATTCATGCAGAGGTAGTTTAATATTGCCGAAAGCCAGCCAGAGCCTCTCAGCTTTAATTTCTAACTTTTACTTACAATGTATATCCGCTTTCGCCGTGCTGGGATATATCAAGACCTTCAAACTCCGCATCTTCATCAACCCTCAGCCCGATGGTCCAGTCAATAACCTTCAAGATAATAACTGTTATTACAAATGAATATATTGCCGTGACAGATACCGCGATAATCTGGGAAATCAACATATTGCCGCTGCCGAAAAACAGGCCGTCAGCGCCTCCGGGATTTAAAATCTTTTGAGCAAGGAGCCCTGTTGCGAGTGTGCCCAAAATGCCGCCGATGCCGTGCACTCCGAAGGCGTCAAGCGAGTCGTCATACCCGAAACGGTTTTTCATATTCAGCGCAATGTAACAAATCGCCCCGGCGGCCAAGCCTATGCAGAGCGCAGACATGGGACCTACAAATCCCGAGGCTGGCGTAATGGTAGCGAGGCCGGCAATGGAACCCGTAGCAGCGCCGAACATTGTAGGCTTTCCCCTGTGAAGCCATTCTATAATCACCCATATAAGCGTCGCTGAAACAGCGGATATGTGCGTCACAACAAACGTCATGGCGCTTAAGGTGCCTGATGACAGTGCGCTTCCCGCGTTGAACCCGAACCACCCGAACCACAAAAGCCCTGCGCCGAGCACTGTCATGGGCAGGTTATGCGGGGTAAATGCTTCGTGCATATAGCCTTTTCTTTTGCCAATTATCAACGCAGCTGCAAGCGCTGATATGCCGGATGTTATATGGACAACAAGGCCGCCTGCAAAATCCAGAACGCCCATATTTTTTAACCATCCGCCAGCGCCCCATATCCAGTGCGCAACAGGGTCATAGACAATTGTTGACCACAGGATTGTAAATACAAAGAAGGCTGAAAACTTCATTCTTTCGGCAAAGGCGCCGGTAATCAATGCAGGCGTTATCACAGCAAACATCGCCTGATATATCATGAACGCAATGTGCGGAATTGTTGCGGCATAGTCCGGGTTAGGAAGGCCGCCTACTCCTCTTAGCCCTGCCCAGTCAAGCCCTCCGATGAAACCGCCGATATCCGGGCCGAAAGACAGGCTGTATCCGAAAAGTATCCACTGAATACTTACTATTGCAATCGTGACAAAACTCTGCATTATTGTTCCGAGAACATTTTTGCGCCTGACCATACCGCCGTAAAACAGAGCCAGCCCCGGGGTCATAAGCATTACAAGAGCGGCAGACAGAAGAACAAAGGCGGTATCCCCTGCGTCAACTTTTCCTGCTTCCTGAGCAAAAACATCAGGCGCTGTCAGGAAAAACGAACATATGCCATAAATAGCTAAAGCCATCCATTTTTTCATTCTCAAACGCTCCTTGCCAGTATTTTCAGGATGTATTAGCTAAAACCATGCCAGAGAACTCATTGATTTTAAAGGAAATTTCAGCGAAAGATAGCTATGGAATCCTACAATTTTGTAGGACAGACAGTCTTATTTCCCGCTTTATTCCTTAAAAACAGAGGGTTAGCATCTGCCTACATTTTTGTAGGAAATACAGATTTGTTCTTATGCGGCTGCTGAAAAACCCCAGCGCATTGTCATTGCGAGCAAAGCGAAGCAATCTCGCCTTTATATAAAGCAACAGGTCAAAGATTGCCACGTCGCTTACGCTCCTCGCAATGACACCTCAAAAAGACTTTTTCAGGGGGCTCAACTTAAATCGCCATGTCGCCCTTTTCTCCTGTCCGTATCCTGATTACATCATCAAGTCTTGAGATGAATATCTTTCCATCGCCTACCTTGCCGGTCTTTGCCGCAGCTTCTATCGTTTCAATGGCCTTTTCTGTAAGGCTTTCGGACACCACAACTTCTATTTTTATTTTTGGCACAAAAGTTATGTCATATTCCGCGCCCCTGTAAAGCTCCACATGCCCTTTCTGTCTCCCGAACCCCTTAACCTCCGTAACTGTCATACCCTGTATCCCTATCTGATTCAGGGCATCTTTTACCTCCTCTAATTTGAACGGCTTTATAATGGCTTCTATCTTTCTCATATTGCCTCCGTTTTTTCGGTGAATCGCTATTCGGTGAATCGGTGAATCGCCTGAAATTTACCTTTTGACCCATTCACCTATTTACCCATTCACCATTATTTATAATGTATATCCGCTCTCACCGTGCTGGCTCAGATCAAGGCCGCCAGCCTCATCTTCTTCGCTTACACGTAAACCAACAGTCCAGTCAATAACCTTTAATATCGCGAGAGTCGCTGCAAAGGAATAAATCCATGCAGCGCCAACGCTTATTATCTGGTTCAGCAAAAGCGATGCATTCCCGTAAAACAGCCCATCGTTGCCCGCGCTGTTTATCAATTTAGATGCGAACAAACCGGTTGCTATTGCGCCCCAGGTGCCGCCTACGCCGTGCACTCCAACTGCATCAAGAGAGTCATCGTAACCAAGCCTTGTCTTGAGATTAACTGCCATATAGCACAAAACACCTGCCACAAGTCCTATCACAAGAGCGGGCATCGGACCTACAAAACCTGATGCTGGTGTTATCGCAACAAGCCCGGCAACCGCGCCTGAAGCCGCGCCGAGAGCAGTCGGCTTATTCCTGTGAATCCATTCAGTAAACATCCATGAAAGCGCTGAGGCTGCAGTTGCAATATGCGTTACAACAAAGGCTGATGTTGCCAGAGAACCGGATGCAACAGCGCTTCCTCCGTTAAAACCAAACCATCCAAACCAGAGCAGAGCAGCTCCGAGAAGCGTCATTGTAAGGTTATGAGGCGCCATCTGCTCAATGCCGTGCTTCCTTCTCTTGCCGACAATAATAGCGGCTGCAAGCGCTGAAACTCCGGAACTTATATGAACAACAAGACCGCCCGCAAAATCAAGCGCTCCAAGTTCTCTTATCCATCCGCCAACCCCCCATACCCAGTGCGCCAGAGGGAAATAAACAATAGTTGCCCAGAGCACAAGAAACAAAAGATATGCCTTGAACTTGAATCTCTCGGCAAACGCGCCAGTTATCAGCGCCGGAGTAATCACGGCAAACATCATCTGAAATATCATGAATGCCTGATGTGGTATAGTTGCCGCATAATCAGGATTTGGCTCAAGTCCGACGCCTCTAAGCCCTACCCATTCAAGACCGCCTATTATGTGCCATTTATCGGGTCCGAATGAAAGACTGTAGCCATAAAGCGCCCATAATATTGTTATTACCCCGAGCGCTATAAAGCTCTGCATTATTGTTCCAAGGACATTTTTCCTCCGCACCATACCGCCGTAAAACAGAGCCAGCCCCGGGGTCATCAGCATTACAAGCGCTGAAGAAATCAGAACCCATGCAGTATCGCCGGTATCAACCTTTGGCGGAGTCGGAACCGTTGGCGGCTCAGGCTGTGCTGCAACAGCAGGTGCCGACGTTGCAGCGGGGACTTCAGTCTTTACCTCCCCAGCAAACAGAGAACCTGCTAACGCAATAATACATACTAAAACCAGAACACTTACTAAACGTTTCATTTTACACCTCCATCATAATTTTTCTTAAAAACTGAGTGTCAGGTTTACTCCTGTCACAAGTGTTTCATCAAGCTTTCCGTTCGGGTTATACGAATTTCCGCTCACGCTTTTTTTAGCATTGCTTGAGAGCGGGAACCAGTATTGAATTAGCGGCTGAAGCGACATATTCTTCGCTACAGGGATGGTCAATCCTGCCTTTACCATTCCATCATGCAATCCGCTGTATTTCTCGCCTGTATATGTCCCTGTTGCTGAGTCGTATGTTTTCCAGTAATCATCGCTGCCCGCGAAATAACCTGCTGACGCTCCGAGGTCCAGTGTTATTTCCTTATACACAGGAAATGAATGTGCTATTGAGAGATTGAAATATGTTCCGCCGTATTCATTTATATCGCGATATACGCTCAGCGTAGGCTTTAACAGCATGTCATAAGCCGCTGTCACAAAAACCTCTTCTGTCTCAGCGGTGTAATCCGTGCCGTAATAGATGTATCCGCCTGTCAGGCTCAGTTTGTCAATCGCATAGGTATAGCTCAGCGTGAAATCAGTCTCATTTAAATTCTTGCCTGTATTGGCAAGGTAATTTGCATTACTCACGCTCTGCGTGCCGTGCACATTGCTGTCAATGTTGCTCCAGAGCGATGCCGAGAACCCCTTGTAAGAAACGCTTACAGAGGGCTGAGTCACAAAACTGTGCGAGCTTAATTCGTAGCCCCTGAATACATACTTGTTGAAAACCCCGACAGCCGCACTGCCGGTTACTTTTGCCTCTTCGGCTTTTTTTGCCTCTTCCGCATATACGCTGCCTGCGGAAAACATCATCACCATAACTAAAACTAAAATCCTTAACCTTTTCATCACAACACCTCCAAATTTCTTATTGCAGGAAACCTGCGATTCTTTCTCATCATTTCACCACCTGCTGCTGTCAAACCCAACCATCTCTCCTCTGTAAGCCTCCTTTCTAATGCCGTATTTTTTAATCTTGTATCCGATCATCCTTTCGGTTATACCGAGCTTCCTTGCGGCTCTTGCCATAACCCACTCACATTTCTTGAGGGCGTTGATTATCTCTTCCCTCTCAATCTCATGATTTTATCTTTCAGTGAACTCATTGCTGTCACCTGACTTAGTAATTGCCAGAATCATGCCAGAACTGAAAAACAAGGAATAACAGGGAGTTGGGTAGTTATCAGAAAATACTTAGTGAACAAAATTGTTTTGAATGAAACAATTTTGTATTAATACAAAAGATATTGAGAGATGAGGAAAACGGGCTGCTTTCTTTTAGAAAGGATTATGATTGGATATTATACTTCTTAATCTTATAGCCTATCTGGCGGGGGGTAATACCGAGCAGTCTTGCTGCCTTTGCCTGAATCCCTCCTGTCCTTTTAATCGCATCAAGTATCTTGGTCTTTTCAATATCTTCTATTGTTGAGGGGAGGGCATCCTTTATCTGAGATGCGTACTTTGCCCTGAGGGTGTAGTCTCTGATATTAAAAGGCAGGTCAGACGGGGTTATAACTTTTTGCCGCGACATAACCACCAGTCTTTCTATTGTATTCTCAAGCTCTCTCACATTGCCGGGCCAGTCATAACTTACAAGAACATTTAAAGTGTCAGATGTAATGGACACGGACTTATGATTTTCTTCATTATATTTTTTCAGAAAGTATTCCACAAGCAGAGGGAGGTCCTCAATCTTTTCTCTTAACGAAGGCAGGAATACAGGAACAACGTTCAGCCTGTAATAGAGGTCTTCCCTGAACTTTCCTTCAGAAACAAGAGCCTCAAGATTCCTGCTTGTCGCAGCAATAAGCCTCACATCAACCTTTGTTGTTTTTTCGCCGCCTACCCTTTCAAATTCCTTTTCCTGTAAAACCCTGAGTATCTTCGGCTGGAGCGCCAAAGGAAGGTCGCCGATTTCATCAAGAAATATTGTGCCTCTGTCAGCAAGTTCAAACCTGCCTTTTCTCATTGCCATTGCGCCTGTAAAAGCGCCCTTTTCATGGCCAAAGAGTTCTGATTCAAGAAGCCCCTCAGGAATAGATGCACAGCTGAATTTTATAAACGGCATTTTTGCTCTCGGGCTCATATAATGTATTGCCTTTGCAACAAGTTCCTTGCCTGTTCCGCTTTCACCGCGTAAAAGCACATTTGCTTTTGAAGTCGCCACGCTGTGAACAGCCCCGAAGACCTCCTGCATCCTGTCTGACTGCCCGATGATGTTTTCCAGCCTGTATTTGCCCTTAAGCTGCTGCCTGAGATTTTCCTTCTCCTCAAGAAACGCCTCTCTCTCTTTTTCAATCTCCATATGAAGCTTTACTGTCTGTGCAATCAGCGATGCTATAATCTTCAACAGTCTAAGGTCCTCCTCAAAAGATATGACCTTAGAGCCAAAAAGCCTGTCAACGCTCAACACCCCCAAAACCTCATCCTTGAATTTTATGGGAACACACAGAAATGCGATGTTCTCCTTTCTTATCATCTTCCTCGCTCCGGTCTTGTTGAGAAAAAGGGGCTCATCGCCAACATTGGGAATGACAATGGGAGAGCCGAGTTTGGCAACCTTTCCGATAATTCCCTCGCCCAGTCTATATCTGCCCTTCTTTATCTCCTCCTCTGTCATCCCGTGCGCAGCAACCATAGACACCTCGCTGTTGCTTCTGAGCGCAACGGTTCCCCTTTTCATATCCAGATATTCTGAGAGCACCCTCATTACGCCTCTGAGGTTTGATTTTAAATTGAGTGAAGAACCGAGGAGCTTGCTTATCTCGTAAAGGGCAGTGATTTCCAGTGTCTTATTATAATCACGTTTCATAAGATAAGTTTAATAAGATATGACAAAAATGTAAAGCTAAGGACTTTATTGTAGATTATGCTTTAAGACACAGAAAGCGCAAGCAGAATTTCTGCTCTCTCAGCATTTCTTCTTAGGAGCGCCCGGCTTCTTGGGAGCGCCTCATGTGGAAATGCCTAAGCGCGGGAATACTACAACCTGAAGAATTATCCATACAAGCAGAATCCCCAATGCTAAAAGCAGATTGCTCATCTGCTATTTACCGGCAGGCTGTGCAGGCATTTGAGGAGGCTGCTGCGAAGGCTGAACGCCTCCGCCAGAAATTGGACCCTGCGCTGCCGGCGTATCAGTTTTTTCCTTAACCGTAGTTGTCTTTACAACCGAACCGCCCTTTGTTGAGACAATCGCAAGAGATAAAGACGTAAGCATAAAAGCAACTGCGGCAATTGTGGTAAGTTTGCTGAAAAAAGTAGCCGAGCCCCGGCTGCCAAAAAGGGTCTGGCTGGAACCGCCAAACGCTGCGCCGAGTTCCGCCCCTTTGCCGCTCTGTATCAGAACAATAAAAATCAAAAATAACGCCACCATAACGTGAACTGCCAAAAGTAATGTTGTCATCTTGCCTCCGTCTTAAATTTCACTATCCTTGCAAAACTATCCGCCTGGAGGCTTGCTCCGCCGACAAGCGCGCCATCTACATCTTCACAAGTCATAAGAGAATCTACATTCTCAGTCGTTACGCTGCCTCCGTATATTATACGTATTTCAGCAGCTTTATTTCCATACAAGAGTCTTAATTTTTCTCTTATGCAGGCATGAGCCTCCTGAGCCTGCGAAGGAGCGGCTGTCTTACCTGTGCCTATTGCCCATATAGGTTCATACGCCACAACAATATTATCTCCACCTATATTTTCAAGCCCCTTCTCTATCTCTCTATTCAGCACATCAAATGTCTTCCCTGATTCTCTTTCTGCCAGTGATTCTCCTACGCAGAAAATAACTCCGAGGCCGTTCTTTTTTGCGGCTCTGATTTTTCTATTAATCACCTCATCGGTCTCATTAAAATACTGCCTCCGTTCCGAATGCCCGATGATAACATGAGAACATCCGCAGTCCAAAATCATAGAGGGTGATATTTCCCCTGTAAATGCGCCCTTTTCTTCATAAAAAACATCCTGTGCAGCGATTTTTATGTTAGCGCCCTTAACACTCTCTGCAGCTGCATAAAGGGATGTAAACGCTGGGGCTACTACGATATCCACTCCTGCTGCATCCTTTACCAGAGATGCGAATTCTTTAAAGAATCCCCTTGTCTCAGGGACAGTCTTGTTCATCTTCCAATTGGCTGCAATGAATGGTCTGCGCAAGGTTCGCTTATCTTTCTTACTGCTCAGGAATTTATTGCCGTAATGCTTATAATGAGAGAGTCTTTTACTTTATTTATATCAAAGGTATATTGCTTTCCCATGGTCTCAATCCTTATATTGAGCACGCCTGCCGTCTTGTCGTCTTCTATATGAATTCCCTTAATAAATGCAGACTTGAATTTCCAGAGGTTTTTTGTTTTATTCACCGCAGGTTTCAGACTGAGGATTATCCACTGTTTTCCATCTATGGTTTCTGTCCTGTTTTTGTATTCAAGATTCCCCTTGGGGACATTCATATTCATTATTATCATTGCCTTGTTCTTTGCCTCTATAAGTGAAACCTTGCTTATCTCAAAAGGTCTTTTTGCCGCTTTCTGGCTTTTTACAGAGGCCTTCTTCTCCATTGTCTTTACGGCAGTTTTTCCCTCGTCTTTTGCGACAGTTATCTGCTTGCTCTTTTTCTTACGCTTCTTCGCTGTTTTAGCTGGCGTTTTTACTTCTGTCGCTTGCGGTTTTGCTATGGATTTAACAGGCGGGTGAGCCCTGACTTCTTTTTTCTGTTCCTTGACTGTTATTTTTCTCTCTTCTTTTTTGGGAGCCATTGAAGCTGAAATTGCAAAAGATTCCGCCTTATCATATACAACATCAACAGCTGCAACGCCATTAACGAATTCTGAGGCATGAATCATCTTCGGAACCAGCACACCCGTCCCTGCGGTATTCAGGTAAACATCACTGCCGATAAGATTATAATTCTTCACAATATTCTTAAACCTGTCATAGGCCTCTATCTTTATCCTGAATCTCTGGCCTGCAACCGCTGAATCAGGAGTAACAACCACAAAACTCTCGGGTGCGGCAGGATTTATTATTATCGCAGTGCTTTTGCCCTGCTGGTTCTTAGCGCTGTCGGATGCTACTATGCTTATTTCTTCAGCTTTTTCATACCTCATTTTTATAACTGCCTGTCCATTTCTAAACTCTGACTGCCCTATAAAAGACGGCAATACCTTTGCCTGTCCTGTAGAGATAATATTAACACCCCTGCCGGAAGACGCATAATTGTCTATGGGGTTGTCAAACGCATCAAATGCGCTTATGGTTACTTCAAAGGGTTCTCCAGCGGCTGCTTCTTTTGGCGCATACACCTTAAAATGACTCAGCCCGGCAGGCATAACTTTCAAGACAGCGCTTACGCCCTTGCTGCCTGTGGCTGTGTCATAAACTTCAAATACAGATTCCCCTGTCTTTTCAGCCGTAAGAGCGGCAATGCTTATGCCATTCCTAAACACCATATCTGCGCTTACAATCTTTACGCCTGCTGTGCCTGCAAGGGTGAGTTTTAGATTCTTGCTTTCTATATCGGTATCAGCAATAGGGTTATTGAACACATCTCTTGCAATAACCTTTATATCAAAGTTGTTTCCTGCCGCAACAGAGGGCGGAGACTGGATAAAAAAGTGGTCCAGTTTATTTGGCAGGATTGTTATTTCTTTTGTCACAACCGGCACCGTTCCTCCGGACTCAAAAATAGACAGCATAACAGCCCCTGCCTTTTCCCCTGTTACAGTAATGCCTGCGCTGCCCCCCATGAATGCCGCAGCCTTTAAAATTGAGGGCTGTGCCTGAGCTGAACCTGAAACTAAGACCTTAAACTCCTTGCCCGTCTCTGCAAAATTCGTAATCAAGTTGTCATGCATATCATATGCCTGCAGTCTGACTATAAATCCCTCGCCTGCCCTCACCTTTTCAGGCAGCTGCACTGCAAAGTGGTCAAAACCTCCGGGTTTCACTATGATGTTGCCGCTGTGTGATGCATTTGAGGCGGCCAATACAAATAAAATAACCAGTGGAGCTAACAACAGCCTCTTAAGACTAAAAAAGTTCTTCATTGTTTTTCTCCTATCAGAATAGGGCTTTTTTCCGTGTATCTATGAATACCATATTTCACAATATTATGTCAAAGGAAAATCGCATGGTAAAATCGCAAGCCTCCAATAATTTTCTCATCTGTGGTTTTTTCTTGACAACAATTTAGCTGCATGCTATAAAAGTTTATCCTGTTTTTAAGGCAAATTGCCTTCTCGCAGCGAGAAAGGGAGGATTTAAGCCCCTTTCTTTATTAATCTATATTGAATTTCTAAAGGGAAAGATATGAGAAAAAAAGTATCCATAATCGGGGGAGGAAATGTAGGCGCCTCCACAGCTCAGTTAATTGTTCAGACAGCGCTTGCCGATGTTGTTCTTTTTGATATTGCAGACGGAATCCCACAGGGGAAAGCCCTTGATATTGCAGAGGCCTGCCCTCTCTGGAATTCTTCTGTTTCAGTTAAGGGGACTAACAGCTATGCAGACACAAAAGACTCCGATATTGTAGTAATTACTGCCGGATTTCCAAGAAAACCCAATATGTCGCGTGATGACCTCCTCCATGCTAATGCTGATGTTGTTAAGACAGTGTCAAGCGCAGTTGCAAAAACTTCCCCGAACGCTATCCTGATTGTCGTAACAAACCCGATGGATGTAATGGCCCAGCTCACATGGAAGACTACTGAGTTTTCATGCAAACGGGTTATAGGAATGGGAGGGATACTTGACGCAGCCAGACTAAGGGCCTTTCTTTCATGGGAACTGAATATATCGCCTGAAGATATAGAAACCATTGTGCTTGGAGGTCACGGGGACCAGATGGTTCCGCTTCCAAGATTCACCACGGTAAAAGGCATAGCAATAACCGAAATCTTGAAAAAAAAGACCATTGATTCGCTGATAAACAGAACACGCAGCGGAGGAGCTGAAATAGTAAGCCTGCTTAAATCCGGAAGCGCATACTACGCCCCTGCCGCAGCAGTTGTCCAGATGGTTAAATCAATTTTACTTGATGAAAAGCGCATGTTTCCCTGCGCAGCGTACCTGAACGGAGAATACGGGATGAAAGATGTGTATCTTGGCGTGCCCGTTATTCTCGGCAGGGAGGGAGTTGAGAGAGTAGTTGAGGTGAAGCTGACAAAGGAAGAGAAAGCACAGTTCAAAAAATCGTGCGCCTCTGTAAGAAAACTTATAAAAAAACTTTTATTATAAACTTTAGGAGGAGTTATGGAGCAGACATTGTCTATTGTCAAACCTGACGGAGTAAAAAAGAGGGTCATAGGAGAGGTCATGGTAAAATTTGAAAAGGCCGGCTTGAAAATTGCGGCATTAAAGATGCTGAAACTTACCAAAGAGAATGCAAAAAAATTTTATATAGTCCATAAAGATAAACCTTTCTATAACAGTCTAACAGATTTCATGTCTGAAGGCCCTATTGTTGTTATGATTGTAGAGGGTGAAAATGCCATATCAAGAGTCCGTGATATAATGGGTGCAACAAATCCGAAAAATGCAGCGCCGGGAACCATACGCTCAGACTTCGCATCCGACATAGAGCATAACATTGTTCATGGCTCGGATTCTCAGGCGTCAGCCTCCTATGAAATCCCCTTCTTCTTTCCCTCGTTAGAGATAATGTAAGCAGGGACAATATATTGACTTTAATAAGATAAAAAAGTATTATCTAATCAAGAATGTTAGAACTTCACAGAGGAGAGTTATTCAATGTTTGAGAAGTTCACAGAGCGCGGCAGAAAAGTAATAATCTATGCAAGGGAAGAGGCTGAAAAGCGCCAGAATGATTACCTCGGGACAGAACATCTCCTTCTGGCCCTTCTGAGAGAAGAAGAAGGGGTAAGCGCTGCAATAATCAAAAAAATGGGCATCTCAATAGAAGAGGTGCGCATGGAAATAGAGAGGAAACTTCCTTACGGCACAAATGTGCTTACCTTCGGCGACATACCGTTTACCCCGCGCGCAAAGAAAGTTCTGGAACTCTCTGTGGAAGAAGCAAGACTCATAGGACACAATTATATCGGCAGCGAACATCTTCTGCTCGGCCTTCTGCGGGAAGACGAAGGAATAGCCGGCAGAACGCTGCGAAGTCTTGGCGCAAATCTTCTTGCTGCAAGACAGCTTGCAATAAATTTCTCGCTGAGGCCGCAGACGCATACTGTAAGGGAAAGACGCAGCGCAACGCCTGCCCTTGACGAGTTCGGCAGAGACCTGACACAGATGGCAAAAGAAGGCAAGCTGGACCCTGTAATCGGCAGGGAAGACGAGATTGAGCGCGTGCTTCAAATACTCGGCAGAAGAATCAAGAACAATCCTGTAATAATCGGAGAGCCGGGCGTAGGCAAAACAGCTATTGTTGAGGGCCTGGCTCAGAAAATCGTAATGGGAGATGTGCCGGAAAATCTCCTCGGCAAACGGATTGTATCTCTTGACCTCGGCGCGCTCATAGCAGGAACCAAATATAGGGGACAGTTTGAAGAGAGGCTGAAGATTGTGATGAAGGAAATCACCCACACAGACAACGTGATTCTCTTCGTTGATGAACTGCACACATTAATAGGAGCGGGCGCGGCTGAGGGCTCTGTGGATGCGTCAAGCATGCTTAAACCAGCCTTATCCAGAGGCGAGATTAAATGCATCGGCGCAACAACGCCTGACGAATATAGAAAATATATAGAAAAAGACGGCGCCCTGGAGAGAAGGTTCCAGCCAATCAATGTTGAATCTCCTACGGTAGATAAAACAATAGATATCCTGACAGGATTAAGAAACAGATACGAGACTTATCACAGGGTAAAAATCAGCGGCGGCGCCATAACAGCGGCTTCAAAGCTGTCCGACAGGTATATATCCGACAGGAATCTGCCGGATAAGGCAATTGACGTTATTGATGAGACAGGCTCAAGGGTCAACCTCAAAAGATATATGCCTCCCGGCGAGCTAAAAGAACTTGAACACGATATAGCGCGATTGACCAGAGAAAAAAATCTCTATGTAAAACTCCACGACATTGAGAAAGCCGCATCCATACGCGGCGAGGAAGAAAGGCTGAAAAAACTGCACGACCAAATACTGAGACAGTGGAAAGACAACCTGAATAAAGAAATCCCGGTCATATCAGAAGATGACGTCACCTACACAGTTGCAAAGATGACAGGCATCCCGCTCCTGAAAATGGAAGAAAAAGAATCGGAAAAACTCATGAGAATGGAAGATGTCCTTCATGAACGGATAATCTCACAGGATGAGGCGATAAAAGCTATATCCAGGGCCATCAGAAGGTCCAGGGCCGGACTAAAGAGCAAGAAGAAACCTATCGGCTCCTTCTTCTTTTTAGGGCCTACAGGAGTTGGAAAGACCGAACTTGCAAAGGCGCTTGCGGAGTTCCTCTTCAATGACGAAAATGCGCTTATTAAAATTGACATGTCAGAATATATGGAGAGGTTCAATGTCTCCAAACTGACAGGCGCGCCTCCGGGCTATGTCGGCTATGAAGAGGGAGGACAGCTGACAGAAAAAATACGAAAGCATCCCTACTCTGTTATTCTCTTTGACGAAATAGAAAAGGCGCATCCCGACGTATTTAACATACTGCTTCAGGTGCTTGATGAAGGCATTCTAACAGACAGTTTCGGCAGAAAGGTTGACTTTAAAAACGCGGTAATAATCATGACCTCAAATATAGGCGCAAGGATTATTGAAAAAGCAACTCCGATGGGCTTTCAGAGAACCCAATCCGAAGATGTCTATCAGAAGATAAAGGATAATGTGCTCGTTGAGCTCAAAAAAACATTTAATCCTGAATTCCTTAACCGTGTTGACGAGATAGTCGTATTTCATCCTCTTGAAAAAGAACAGTTGTTTCCAATTATTGACCTGCTGATAGACGAGACCAACAAGCAGCTGCTTGAACAGGATATTGTCGTAGAAATAGACTACACCGTTAAAGAGTGGCTTGTAAAAAATTACTATCAGGCAAATTACGGCGCAAGGCCTATGAGAAGAGCCGTGCAGAAAGAAATAGAGGATCCGCTGTCAGCAGAACTGCTCAAAGGCAGATTTAAAGACGCCCATAAAATAAAGGTTACGCTTGAGGCTGGAACGCCGACCTTTGTTGAAGCCGGGGATGCCCGGGTGCTTTCCGGTGTAAATTGACTTCACAGGGTTCATTGAAAATTATCCAAAAGGAGTTTACTGATTGAAAAACAAGTCTATAATACTAATAGCGCTTCTTCTTATCGGCATATTTTTAATTGCCTACGGTTTAATAAGCCGCCGCGGTATGAAGGAAAAGTCTGTATTTGTGGGCTTATATATACCTGAATTTGAACTTGAAAATGCTGCAGACGGGAAAAGAATACTTTCTTCAGACCTCAAGGGCAAGGTTTTATTTATTAATTTCTGGGCGTCGTGGTGCAGTCCATGCAGGGAAGAAATGCCGTCAATCGCTAAACTCTCTAAACATTTTTCAAGCAATCAGGACTTTATCATACTGCCTATCCTTTTTAGAGACAGCCCGCAGGATGCCGTGAATTATTTGAAGGAGAGCAGATTTAACCTGCCGGTACTGATTGACAGGGAAGGGAAAGCAGCCAGAGTTTATGGATTAAGGGGAATTCCTGAAACATTCATTGTGGATAAAAAGGGCGTCCTGAGAAAAAAAGTCATCGGTCCCTATGAATGGGATTCACCTGATGTTCTGGCATTAATCTCATCTCTGCTCAAAGAATAACCTTTCACTGAACTATGGGCAAACCCGCAACTCCTAAGCCGGCTCTGCTGTTCACGGGGATTCTCTATTCGGATAAATCTTACTTATCAAAGGCAAAAGAGTCTCTGTTAAGCGCCTTCGGAGCCGCACTTCTGGAAACACCACCTGTTAGCTGGGATTATTCAGAATACTACAAAGAGGAAATCGGCTCACCGATAATGAGAACCTTTATTTTTTTTAAAGACCTCATAAACCGCTCTGAGATTGCTAACATTAAACTCAGGACAAACGACATTGAAACATCCCTTTCAATAGACGGTAAAAGAAAAGTCAACCTTGACCCCGGATACCTCACGCTTGCAAATGTTATCCTTGCAACAACAAAAGGCTATTCACACAGAATTTACCTCGGCAAAGGCATCTACGGAGAGGTCTCTCTACTGTATAAAGAAAAAGACAGGACATTTATACCGCATATCTTTACATATCCGGATTATCAGGATAAAAAATGCGTTGAGATGTTTATAAAGGCAAGAGAGTTTTTGAAACTGAAGAAATAGGCATTTACGACCTAAATCAGCGGCGGGGGAAACGACCTTTACCAAA
>MNVK01000004.1 GCA_001871685.1 Nitrospirae bacterium CG1_02_44_142 | reverse complement strand
TAAACGCCGCTGTCGGAGATGTGGGTGTGACAATCATATCAACGCTATTAAACGCTTTTTCAAAATCCGCTTTTATCAAGGTCCTTGCCTGCTGCGCCTTTTTGTAATAAGCATCGTAATAACCAGAGGAAAGCGCATAAGTTCCAAGCATTATCCTTCTTTTAACCTCGGCCCCGAATCCCTGCGCCCTGGTATTCATATACATTTCCATCAGGTCTTTGCCTCCGCCTAAGGCGGATGCCCTGAAGCCGTATTTAACGCCGTCATACCTTGCAAGGTTTGATGATGCCTCTGAAGTTGCAAGCACATAGTAAGCTGCAACTGCATATCCTGTGTGCGGCAGTGATATCTCAACAGGTATTGCCCCGAGGGATTCGAGCTTCTTAATAGCAGTCTTAACGGATTCCTCTATTTCCCTGTCCATTCCCTTAATAAAATATTCCTTTGGAATGCCTATCTTTAACCCTTTAATTTCGTTCCCCAGAACTTTTGTGAAATCAGGAACAGCAGCAGGCGCAGATGTGGAATCAAAAGGGTCTTTCCCTGAAATTACATTCAGCAGTATTGCGGAGTCTTTTACATTTTTTGTTATGGGTCCTATCTGGTCAAGGGATGATGCAAATGCAACAAGTCCGTATCTTGAGACCCTTCCGTAAGTGGGTTTTAACCCCACCACGCCGCACAATGCCGCCGGCTGTCTTATTGAGCCGCCTGTGTCAGAGCCGAGCGCTGCGATACATTCATCTGCAGCAACCGCTGCCGCAGAGCCTCCGCTTGAACCGCCCGGAATTCTCTCAATATCCCAAGGATTTCTTGTTGTAAAGAAACCCGAATTCTCAGTTGACGAACCCATTGCAAATTCATCAAGGTTTGTCTTTCCGAGAAGCGCATAACCATTATTAATTAGCCTTGACGTTGCTGTGCTCTCATAAGGCGGGATAAAATTAGCGAGGATTTTTGACGAACATGTAGTGCGTATGCCCTTTGTGCACATGTTGTCTTTAATTGCAAGCGGAATCCCGGCAAGAGGGAACGACCTGCCGGAATCTATCTGCTTCTGAGAGGCGTCCGACATCTCATAAGCCTTCTCTTTTGACAAAGTAATAAATGCCTTTACTCTCTCCTCAACAGCTTCAATCCTCTGATATATGGAATCAAGCAATTCCTTAGCAGTAATTTTTCTTTTATCAAGCATCTCTCTTGCTTCAGAAATGCTGAGCCTATAAAGTTCCAAAGCTTTCTCCTCTTTGCAATCGGTTTTACAAGTTTAGCATAGAGAACTGAAAGACATCCAGAACAGACCCGCTTGCAATGCCAAAAAGAAATTTTTTAGCAATGCCTGCATCATTCGGGTAAACTGCCTTACTTAGAAAGGGGGCGGGAAGGTCTGCGGCTTGCAGAGCAGGGATTGAATTTTTCGGGTTGACTAAAGTGCAGTTTAAAATTTAGAATTTCTTGTCAGAACAAAATGTTATAATTAAATTGTTTTCTTCTCATAACTAACTAAAAACTATAAACTCTAAAATTTGTTTTACAAATTTTAGTTGAGGGGCTGTAGCTCAGTTGGGAGAGCGCTTGAATGGCATTCAAGAGGTCGTCGGTTCGATCCCGATCAGCTCCACCAGAATTGAACATAGAGGAGAGCAATTGGCATAAGAGGTCGTCCCGATAACATCGGGGTCAGCTCCACTGTTTATTTTTATGAAAAAGACTAAAAAACATATTGCGGAGACAGCTAAAAATATAAAACTCCTGATTCTTGATGTTGACGGCGTCCTGACAGATGGAAGCATAATTCTTGACAACAAAGGCAATGAGTTTAAGGCCTTCCATGTGCGCGATGGGCACGGAATAAAGATGCTCATCATGGCAGGCATTCCTGTTGCTATAATTACGGGACGGCGCTCAAAGGTCGTGGAGAGAAGGGCAAAGGAGCTTGGCATTACCGAGGTTTACCAGAAATGCTATAACAAAATTGAAGCCTATACGCGTATTAAAAACAAGTTTTCTCTCAGGGATAATGAGATAGCATACATAGGCGATGACATAGTGGATTTGCCTCTGCTAAAAAGAGTTGGGCTTTCTTTTGCCGTTGCTGATGCGCCTGATGAAGTCAAAGCTCATGCATCAGCGGTCACAAAAAACAGAGGGGGCAAGGCTGCTGCAAGAGAAGTCACGGACCTTATCCTTAAGTCCAAGGGGTTATGGAATAAAGTCATAGATGGGTATCTTAAAACTTAATATCCCAACAGTCCTTACCTTAAGCAGGATTATCCTTATTCCTGTTTTCGTCATTGTAGCTTATCAGCATCCGTTCTGGGGCGCAGCAGTATTTGGAATCGCTGCATTAACAGATTTTCTTGACGGTTATCTTGCAAGGCGTTCAGGGCAGATAACAAAGTTCGGCATCATCCTTGACCCCCTGGCAGATAAGTTCCTTGTTATATCGGCGCTTGTGGTATTAGTGGATATGGCCCGGCTTTCCGCATGGATGGCAATAGTTATAATCGTCAGGGAATTCCTTGTGACAGGACTGCGCGTTGTTGCTCTTTCAAAAGACATTATTATCCCGGCTGAAATGGGAGGAAAACTCAAGACAACCGCGCAGATAACGGCTATATTATGCCTCATCCTTGTAGGCAGCATCTTTGACAATCTCCCGATTGACTTATACGATATCGGCACCACATTTGTCTGGGCTGCCCTTGTCCTCTCTGTAGTCTCGGGGGTTCAATATACAATCTCTTTCTGGAAAAAGGTCCGATGAAGTCAGCCCTGCTGATAGCCTTTGCCTTTGTTCTCGGTTCAATCCCGTGCGGCGTCATTATAGCAAAGGGAAAAGGCGTGGACCTGAAAAAAATTGGAAGCGGCAACATAGGCGCAACAAATGTGCTTAGGTCTTTAGGGAAAGGGGCTGCTTTGCTTACGTTTTTGGGAGATGCGCTAAAAGGCACAGCAGCCGTGGCAATAGCAAGGGCGCTTTTCCATTTCGGATTTCAGATTTCAGATTTCGGATTTTTGCAATCGGCAATCAGCAATCAGCAATCAGCGATTGAAGGGCTGGCGGGACTTTCCGCAATACTCGGCCACAATTTCTCGCTGTTTCTCAGATTCAGAGGCGGCAAGGGCGTTGCCACAAGCCTCGGGGTTTTAGTGATTTATTCTCCCCAAGTTGCTATACTTACACTTATAATATGGTTTGTTACAGCGCTTATCACAAAATATTCTTCTCTTGGAGCGATAGTATCATTCGGGCTTCTTCCTGTAAATGTGTTTCTGTTTGACAAGAACCCCCCTGTGGGGATAAAAGTATTAATCTCAGCCATGATTACAGTTTTAATTTTATTGCGGCATATCGGGAATATAGAGAGGATTATCAAAGGGACTGAAAAAAAGATTGGAGAACAACATCAGGGCAGTTAAAAATTCAAGAGACAAAATGAAAAAACATTACGGTGAATCGCAAAAACTTATTTGCCTATTCACCATTTATATTACTGTTGCATTTCTGCTTTTTACCTTTGCATTTTCATCCTCATCCTTAGCTGAAGACGCCTACGAAGCGCGCATTGACCGGGGACTTAAAAACAATGAGCCTTATTCGTATGTCTTGATAAAAAAAGCCCACGCTGACCCATCAAGAGCCAAGAGCCTTTTAACAGAGGCAATAAAGTATTCTCCGGATTTACCGCCGGCATATTTTGAAATGGCAAGGATAAGTTTTTCGCCTTCGGCAAAAGGCATATTTGAAAGCCTTGATTATACTGTCAAAGGATTTAAGGCTTACAAGGAAAATTTCTGGTGGATGATGAGCATTTCAGGGCTTTTTACCGCAAGCCTGACGCTTTCTTTTGTTGTTGCGCTTGCCTTGGTTTTAGCTGTAAGGTTTTTTATAGATACCCCTCTTTTGTCTCATGATATTAAGGAAAACAAGAAAAAGATTTTAATTGCCCTGCTGCTTGTCCCGCTATCTTTTCTCGGCCCTTTATTCTTTATGACAGGCTCTCTGCTTCTTCTGGGGCTGTATTTCAGAGGAATGAATAAGGCTGTTGTTTATGCGTCTATTTTGTTTCTCCTTCTATCTCCTTTCTGCTTGCGCATGATAAACATGTTCCTCTCAGCGCCAGCTCCTGAACTCAGGGCTGTTTCGGCTGTAAATGAAAGCAGGGACAATAAATACGCCTCCTCCATTCTTAAAAATAAAGATGATTTTACATCCCTTTTTTCTTATGGGCTTGCGCTCAAGAGGGAAGGCCGCTATGAAGAGGCGATAGCTGCCTATAAAAAACTTTTAGCCTCATATCCTGATTCGCGGGCTTATGTCAATCTCGGCAGCTGCTATGTCCGCGTCAATGATATGGCTGCGGCAAAAGATTCATATAAAAAATCCATAGAATTGAAACCGCTTGCATCAGCTTATTACAATCTCAGCCAGGTATCAAGAGAAACACTTGACTTTGCAAAAGGAGAGGAATATTTCAATGAAGCCATAAAACTTAACAGTGAATCCGTATCCCAATTCTCGTCAACCGCAAGCCGGAATCCGAACCGTTTTGTCATTGACGAAACCCTTCCGATGTCTGCCCTATGGAAATATGCGAAAGACAGCGCTCCGAGCGGCTCGGAGATAAAAATCTCTCCTCTGAATTCCGCATCTTCAGTCATCGTCTCTATAGCCCTATTGGCGCTGTTTTGCATAATTGACGTCGGCTTTAAACACAAGGCATACAGGTGTCGGCGGTGCGGCGTAATACTCTGCGGAAAGTGCGGGAAGGGAAAGCTCTGGGGGGAGATGTGCTCTTTATGCTATAAGTCTCTTATTAAACTTGACGCCCTTGATTCAAGGATGAGGGTGGCAAAACAGCTTGAGGTGCAGGAATTCCAGAAGAAAAAAAGGCGTATAGTCAGTTTCCTTTCTTTTGCCCCGCCCGGGATAGCCCATATTTATTGGGGGAGAATTCTCTCGGGAACCTTATTCCTGTGGCTGTTCCTTTTCCTGCTGCTTTTGATATTGGTTAGACCGTTATTTTCTACCGGGCTTTCACTGTTTTCACATAGCTGGATTACAATCCCGGCGTTAGTAATTATGGCTCTTTTATACCTTATCTCTAATATAGATGCGCGAAGGAGGCTGAAGTAGAAGATGTCTTTAGAAGGCGATTTAAAAGAATTCGGACTGGCAGACATCCTGCAGCTTATATATTTTCAGCGTAAAACAGGCGTCCTCACGCTTGAAGGCAGGATGGACAGAGTTAGGCTGATGTTCTATGAGGGCAATATTATATCGGCAGAGACAAAGAGAAAAGTTGAGGCAAACCGCTTCGGCAGCCTGCTGTTAAAGAACGGCCTTATCAAAGAGGAAGACCTCCAAAAAGCCCTTGAGGAACAGCAGTCATCCGCTTCAGGCGGAGGAGAAAAACTTGGCAGCATCCTTATAAAAAAGGGTCTTATCGGAAAAGAACAGATACAGGAAATTCTTACAACACAGATAACCGAGACAGTGATTCATCTCTTCGGCTGGAAGGAGGGAAACTATGAGTTTTCTCCGCAGGGAGTGCCAGTTGACAAGGAGACGCCTGTATCGCTTGACACCCAGCACGTCCTGATGGAAGGACTCCGCATCGTGGATGAATGGTCGCTGATAGAAGGCAAGTTAACCCCGGACGCCATCTTTGAAAAAACCGGCAAATCAGGCGCCGGAGGCGGAGCGCTTACCTCTGATGAAGAGGAGATTCTCAGGTTCGTGGACGCTGAAAGCGATGTCAGCACAATAATTGACTCCAGCCGTATGGACAGTTTTCAGGCGTCCAAGTCTCTTGTATCTCTGATGGAAAAAGGCGTTATAGAGCCTAAAGAGGCTGCTCCTGTAGCTCCTTCAATTTCTTTACATAAGACGTCGCCAGCCGCGAAAAAGGGCATTCCCTACCCCTCATTTATTACTCCGCTTATATTCTTGGCCAGCCTTTCTATTGCGGTAATCTCATTCCCGGCACAGCGGTCTGAGGGCGCTGACAGAATTAAAACATCAGCAGATATAGATAACATAAGATTTATTATTGAGGCATACAAATATGAGAATGGCTCTTATCCACAATCAATTGAGCAGATAGCAAAAACGGCTGATTCGTGGGGCAGACAGTATATCTATAAACCGGCGGCAGATGACTTTGTCCTCTTCAGCACAGGGCCTGACGGAAAAGAAGGCACAGAGGATGACGTTTATTAAAACAGGGGTTAGGGGACAGGGGTTAGGGATTAGAAAAAAAATCCAATCCCCGACCCCCAATCCCCAATCCCCAATCCCTAAAGCGGTTGTGCTATTAAGCGGCGGGATAGATTCTTCCACAACAGCAGCAATAGCAAAGCACGAGGGTTATGAGGTATATGCCCTGAGTTTTGATTATAATCAGAGACATAAAATAGAACTTGAGGCGGCAAAAAAAGTCGCCTTAGCATTAAAAATAAAAAAACATCTCGTAATAAAATTTAATCTAAGAGCAATCGGAGGCTCAGCCCTGACATCGGAGATGGAAGTCCCGAAAGATCGTAAAGCGTTAGGCGTAATGCGTAATGAGTCAAAAGATACATCACGCATCACGCATTACGCATTACGCATCACGCATCACGCATTACGCATCACGGATATCCCCGTCACTTATGTCCCTGCCCGCAATACAATCTTTCTTTCGTTTGCGCTTGCATGGGCCGAGGCGCTTAAGGCCGGAAATATATTTATCGGCGCAAATGCAGTTGATTACAGCGGTTATCCGGACTGCCGTCCCGAATATCTGAAGGCCTTTGAAAAAATGGCAAACCTTGCAACAAAGGCGTCGGTGGAAGGAAAAATCAGATTCGCTATTAAAGCCCCTCTCCTCCGGCTTACAAAGGCAGAGATAATTAAACGAGGAACAGAATTAGGACTGGACTATTCCCTGACATGGAGCTGTTATGACCCGCAGCCTTTACCCCCCCAGCCCCCCCTTATCAAGGGGGGGATTAAAAGGGGGGTAGTCTCAACTCATAAATCTAAACTCATAACTTCTTTCGTTCCCTGCGGCAGGTGTGACAGCTGTCTCTTTAGGGCAAAGGGATTCAGAGAAGCAGGGGTAAACCCTATATGAACAATTTTTTGCCTCAGTTACAGGAATTCACAAAGGAGCCGAAGATTGCTTATTTCTCAATGGAGATAGGGATTGCCAATAACATCCCCACTTACAGCGGCGGTCTTGGGGTGCTCGCAGGAGATACGATTAAATCAGGAGCTGACCTTAAACTCCCGATGGCTGCTGTAACCCTTCTCAGCAAAAAAGGATATTTCACGCAGGAGATAGACGAAAGAGGAAGGCAGACGGAGACGCCGACACTATGGGAGCCGTCAAAACAGATGACCCTTCTTCCTGCAAAGGTATATGTGCAGATAGAGGGAAGATCTGTCGCTGTTCAGGCGTGGCTTTACATTGTAAAAAGTCTGACAGGCGGAAGCATCCCTGTGTTTTTTCTTGATACTGACACCGAAGAAAACTCCCCTGATGACAAAGAGATTACCTCTTACCTCTATGGAGGCGACCATGTATACAGGCTGAAACAGGAAATCGTCCTCGGCATAGCGGGCGTCAGGATGCTCTATGAACTCGGATTTGAGATAAAAAAATATCACATGAATGAGGGACATGCCAGTCTTCTTACGCTGGAATTGCTGCTCAGATATAAAAGGCCGATAGAAGACGTGTGGGACGAGCGGCTTGTGTGGGATGTTGACAGGGTAAAAAATATATGCGTATTTACAACCCACACCCCTGTTGAAGCAGGCCATGACAAATTCTCGTATGATTTAATCCTGCGGGTAATGGGAGAATTAATACCTCTGAATGTAATGAAGGAGCTTGGCGGTAAAGACAATTTAAATATGACTATGCTTGCTTTACACTTGAGCGAGTTCGTTAACGGTGTTGCCAAAAAGCACAGAGATGTTTCAAAAAATATGTTCCCCGGTTATGAGATATCTGCAATAACAAACGGCGTGCACAGCTATACCTGGACCTGCGACAGCTTCAAAAGACTTTATGACAAATACCTGCCGGGCTGGGCTAACGAACCTGAACTCTTTGTGAGAGTAGACAAAATACCCGAAGAAGAATTATGGACAGCCCATATTGAAGCAAAAAAAGTTCTCATTGATTTTATAAATTCAGAGACAAAAGCAGGCATGGATTACGACACCCTTACAATAGGATTTGCGCGCAGGGCCACCGCGTATAAACGCTCCGACCTGATTTTCAGCGACATGGACAGAATTGAAAGGATTGCATCGGGGAAGATACAGCTTGTCTATTCAGGCAAGGCGCATCCGAAAGACGATAACGGCAAATGGCTGATAGAAAAAATCCATGTCATAAAGGAAAAGTTAAAAGGAAAAATTAACATAGCCTACCTGAAAAACTATGATATGGAGAAAGCGCTTAAGCTCGTCTCCGGCGTTGATATATGGCTTAACACGCCTCTCAGGCCGCATGAGGCGTCAGGCACAAGCGGCATGAAGGCCGCTCATAACGGCGTGATAAACTTCAGCGTGCTTGACGGCTGGTGGATAGAGGGGCACATTGAGGGTTTTACGGGATGGGCTATTGGTCCAAGCCCTACAGAGACAATACTTACAGAAGATGCTGCCGCAATAGATAAAAGAGATGCTGATGATTTATACAGCAAGCTGGAGTCCATTATAATCCCGATGTATTACAGCGACAGGCATACCTGGATAAGAATGATGCAGAATGCCATAGGCAAAAATGCCTACTACTTCAACAGCCACAGGATGATGAGAAGATACGTCACCGAGGCGTATATCAGATAAAGTTTCCAGCTAATTCAATCTCAAAAGACCCTCGCTATTCTCTGACAATTTAGAGTATTTTAAAAAGCATCCTTCAAAATATTGAGCACAACTACCAACCGAGGGGATAGACGTTCAATACATGCACCATCCTATCCCCTGACTTTTAAACCGCAATCTCCAAGGCTATCCGGTCATACTTAGTTACCGGGGCAGTCTTATTGTCTGTCTCTTTTTTCTCTATCAGCCCTGTTTGTTCAAGATATTTCACATCCTCTGCCACATTCTTTACATCCCTCTTTGCCATTCTCGCAAGCTCATTAATTGAAGAAGGTTTCTGAATCTTGATTATATGCAGGAGTTCAAGTCTCTTGGGTGTCAATATCTTCCTGAACGCCTCAAAGCTTGTGAAATAAACGCCTGTTTCCTTCTTGACAGTCTCTCCCCGCTCAATAGCATCGGCACTCTCAGCAAATTCCCTTAAGGCTGTTTTTAAGTCTTTAATGCCTATTTTGATTTTTTTTATTCTCATAACTCACCCCTCCTAAATTTTTCTATGTCTCTATTAAAGTCCTCTATCAGTTTCCATATATTAATAAACTTATAGGGTTTTACCGCTCCTCTGATATGCCTATGGTCTCCCTTGCTTTCTGCATTGTCATAGCCGATTACCCGCTTATCCTCTACAATATAAACTAGGGAATATTTATATCCGTGCGGTTTATCATCTGTAGGTTTTGGCAATTTCCATAAATTAATTTCAGCAGTATTGCCTAATTCATCAATAACCTTTGAATGCTCTATCAATTCAGCGTTCATGTAGTCATGGGTATTATATGCCAATAATAAAATTTAGTCAAAATAAAATTATCCAGCATTATTTTGCAGGTGGCTGGCCTCTTTACGCAATCTCCACAAGCTTTATCTCAAACACCAGATTCTTTCCCGCCAACGGATGGTTGCAGTCCATGATAAATGCCTTTTCTGTTTTGCCGGTAACTTTAACTGTTATAGGCATACCGTCAGCCCTGTACATTTGAAGCTGCTGCCCGATTTCAGGGTCAAAGTTTTCAGGCGCCCTGTCTCTGCCAAATTCAAAAACCTTTTCCTTCGTGTAAATGCCGTATCCTTCTTCAGCGGGGATTCTGATTGTCTTTGCATCTCCGATTTCCATTCCTATAACGCCGCCTTCCAGCCCTTTCAGAAACTCTCCTCCGCCTGCCTTGAATTTTAGAGGCGCGCCGCCTTCAGAAGAATCAAAGACTGTTCCGTCTTCAAGTTTGCCTGTGTAATGAACGCTTATTGTGTCTCCTTCTTTTACCTTTGCCATTTTATTAATCATGCCCCCTTGTTTATTGCCCTGCTGAAAAGCGTTATTCACATCATTTGACATGCATCCCAGCAAGAAAAGTGTTGTTAGTTTTATGCATAAAAATTATAACATACCTCAGCATTCTTAATTTTGCGCGATTTTTCTCTTTGAACAATCCTTCCAATGTGCTATATTTATTCCATGAAAGCTGTAAATAGGAAGTTGGGATAATCATATAGTTAGATGTCAAAAGAAAACATAGCGATCATTCCAAAATAAGAGGTAGAACATGGATAAGACTGTTATTGAAAAATATCTCAAACAACAAAAGACAAAAGTCGTAGAGACTTATGACTTTAAAAACAAAAAGGTAAAGTATTCTGAAAAAATCAAAGGCTGGAAGATTGATAAGTTTAGAGGCAATGAGGAAATTGTCAGAGCTTACATACTTGCTAAACTCGTCAATGAACTCGGTTATAAGCCAGAGAATATTGAAATTGAAAAAGAGTATGATATTGGCAGACCGAAAGTAAACAAACCAAGAATAGATGTTATTGTCAGAGACAGTAAAGGGGATGCTTTTTTATACATCGAACTTAAAAGCCTGGAAGATTATGAAAAAGACAAAGACGAGATTATTGAAAAACAACTTTTTAATCTTGCTTCGCAGGAAAAAGGGCAAGGCATAAATGTAAAATATCTTGTTCTCTATTCTTTTGAAATTGTTGAAAAAGAAATCAAAGACAGATGTATTCTGATTGACTATGAAAAGTTTGCCTCTTTTATCGTTTGGAAAGAAAAAAGGGATTATGCAGACAAACTGCCAGAAAGATACGGCATAGCCCAAAAAGAACCGTTTATCAAAGGAGGAAAAAAAGATTTAGAAACCACTTTTACTCACGAGCAATTGGAAAGTTTAAGAAAAAACCTTCACAATGTGCTTTGGGGTGGCGGTGGAACTGATGACAATGATGTTTTCGCGTCTTTAGTAAATATCATTTTGGCGAAAATCCAAGATGAGAGCGAGAAAAAGAAAGGCGAGAAATACGATTTTCAAATCTTTTCTTATGCAAAAAAAGGTAATGAAGTTTTTGAAACCAACGAAGAACTTTTTGAAAGGGTCAATAGCCTTTACAGAAGGGCTTTGAAACAAAGACTTAATATTCTTGATGAGGGTAAACTCAAAAAATCGTTTGTGATAGATGAAAACAAGTTTTCGCTATCCAAACTAAAATATACCGTTTTTGAACTGGAAAAATACTCCTTTGTGGATGGCAAAAACAGTTTTGACGGCAAAGATATTTTGGGCGATTTCTTTGAAGGGATTATCAGGGAAGGATTTAAGCAGACCAAAGGTCAGTTTTTTACTCATATCAATGTGGTTAAATTTCTGCTTTGGGGATTACAAATTGATAAACTTGCTATTGAAAGAGTAAACAAAGATTTGGAAATTCCTTATCTTGTTGATCCAAGCGCCGGTAGCGGAACATTCCTTATTGAATATATGAAGTTTATCACCAAAAATTTAAAATACAGATTTAAAGATAAACTCGACGAAACAAGAGATGTTGAAGATAAATTTCATCAGTGGTTTATGCCAAACCATAGAGAAAACAAATGGGCACAAAATTTTATTTATGGAATAGAAACTAACTTTAATCTTGGCACTGCCACAAAAGTGAATATGATTTTGCACGGAGATGGTTCTACAAACATTTTTGTAAAAGACGGTCTTCTGCCATTTAAGTTTTACGATAAAGAAACAGCCCCAAACTTTTTAAAACAATCTGATGCAGATAAACAATACTTTGATAAAGAAGTAAATGGGCAATTTGATGTAATTATCACAAACCCCCCGTTTAGCGTAACATTAGATAATGAAACAAAGGAGCATCTTAAAAAAGAGTTTGTTTTTGGCGATAAAAAGAACTCTGAAAATTTGTTTGTAGAAAGGTGGTATCAATTACTTAAACCAAACGGAAGATTTGGCGTAGTTTTGCCCGAAAGCGTTTTTGATACGACAGAAAATAAATATATCAGACTTTTCATTTACAAATATTTCAAGGTCAAGGCGGTTGTTTCACTTCCACAATTAACTTTTGAGCCATTTACCAGCACTAAAACCAGTCTTTTGTTTGCTCAAAAGAAAACCAAAAAAGAGATTGAAGAATGGAATAAACTTTGGAGCAAATACAGTAATGAATGGAATAACTTAAAAACAAGGTGCGAAAACTTAATATTAGTTTATCTTAACGAGAAAGACAGAAACAAAATGCCGTCTATTAAAAATTTAACAGGAAAAGAAGAAAAAGAAATATTAACAAAAATGCTCAAGGATTTTTTTGAAGAAGACGACAACAAGCTTTCTGCCAATGAGTTAGTTGAAAAATACACCGATGAGCTCAAAGAACTTTGCAAGCACGATAACGACACCAAGGATACCTTTGGTTTTGTAAATACTTGGTGGGTTTTTGGCGAGGTAGCAAAAGAACTCAATTATAAAATCTTTATGGCAGAGGTAGAAAATATTGGCTACAAGAGAACCAAAAGAGGCGAAAAGCCGATGCCTAATGACCTTTTTAGGATAAATGATAAAGGCGAAGTTTTGGTCGATGATGGAGTAATGGAAACGGCGCTTGATTATATGAGGCAAGTAGAATGGGGGTAAAATTTATGGAAACAATATATCAATTTTTCAATCACCCTTTCTTTGTTATATTTGGTGGCATTTCTGCAACATTGGTAATTGTAGGAGTTCTACTAAACTTTATTTTTTGGATATTGGGTATCGCACCTTTGTTATGGCGATTGGGTTATGGTAGGTGGTTTAGAAAGATTGCTATTGTTGCAAATGATGAGCAGTTTAATAGTTTAAAAAATGATTTAGTAGACTCAGGAATTTTTAGAGAGAAAAACATCTCTCAAATTTCTTGCCAATCTCTATCAAAAGTTAAAGAGCACTACTTATTGCTAGTTAGGCTCAAGAATTTAATGCAACACTTTGGTATCCTGAGAAGGAAACTAAAGGAGGGCATTAGATATAATGAGTCAGAGAAGTTACAAGAGGTTGTCATTGCAAGAAAGAGAAGAAATCAGTCGGTCATTGGCGCAAGGATTGTCTTTCCGGAACATCGCAGGATTGCTTGACCGAAATGTAAGTACGATTAGCAGAGAGATTAATCGAGCGAGCATGAACAAGTACACCTATCGGGCGGAACGCTCACAAAAAAGAGCAAGCCGCAA
>MNVK01000113.1 GCA_001871685.1 Nitrospirae bacterium CG1_02_44_142 | reverse complement strand
GCGAACTCTGCTTTTGCCCATTGAGATTTGCTGAATTCTGTCATATTTTTACCTTTTCCCCCATGCGGGATATTTCAGATAACTTCTTCATATCCGCAGTTATTGCGTATATACCGCCGATTTGGAGGGACAGGTGCAATGCGGATAGTCCATATTTCATGTGGGTATTATAATGAAAGGAAACAAAATAAAAAAGGGCGGTGTCTGCTGACATCGCCCTTTTGGGTAAATTCATTCTGGATTCCCGCTTACTGCCCTCATGCAGACATGACATATTGATCAATAGAATCAACCTTTTTGATAAGTTCGTCGCGGCTTTTGCGAGACTTAATGTCCTTTTTTAATTCCTCCAATTTATATTCAAGGTCAAGCTTAACTTTTTCCTCAAGAAATGAGCGCCTGAATTCCTCTGAAGAGAGTTGTTTTTTTAAGTACTTCTCTGCGTTATGCCTTTTCATAAGCATTAAGAAAATCGTCTCTTGAAATACCTGCCTGTGTGCAAATAGTTCTGAGTGTTGAAGCCTTTATCTTTGGATGATTCGGCATAGTTAACGGTGTTTTAGTTCCATCAGGATTAGTCTTTTCCATTGAGATATGCTCACGTTCACGGACTATTCGAAAACCTAACATTTTCAGTGTCTTAACAGCCCGCTGTTTCGGGGCATCAACTGGAAACTTGTGCATTAAGCCTAAACTCCGGCCTCAGCAACAAATGCCTCAAGGATAGGCGGTTCAACATGCAGCACTTCTTCCCCGAAACTCTCAACATGAAATCGGATTGCAGATTTGACATCAGAGAGGGCTTCCTCATATGTATCTCCCTGTCCGATTACAACACCTTTAAGCCCCAACGGATATGCCACATAACCATCAGGATGTTTTTCAACTATGATTTTATATTGTCTCATAAGATTTTTCCTCCGAGAACTCTTTTATTATTAATATAGCATAATCGCAAGTTTTGGGAAAAATAAAAAGGCTCCATTGCGGAGCCTTTAATTTCTTGAATCAATTTAAATCGGATTTAAACTGCCATTGCCTTTTCAGACTCTTTGAGCCAGAGAAGCCTTGACCCGTTGATTACAGATGCATTGATGGACTCTATCATCTCCTGCGGATTCACATCCAGCCCTTCTTTTTTCTTGAAGGGCTTCAATGTAACCTTTGCCTTTGTCTTTAATGCCTTTTTTATGTCCGTATCATCGCCTTTATGCCGGTCATGCAGTAAAGCAGCATAAAAGCGGACATTTCTAAATTGGTGGTACAAAAGAGTCAAAGAAAATAGACTGGGATATGAGTTCTATGTTAAAATGAAAAATATTTTTGAGGGGAAACAACCAATTTTTCACCATTAGTAATATAACCGACAAAAAACGTTTTTTGCAGGAGGCAGGCAATGTATAAGATTCTGAGAAAAGAGACGTTTAGTGATGTTACAAAGCTTATGGAAATTCAAGCGCCTCATGTTGCTCACAGCGCCAAGGCAGGGCAGTTTATCATCGTACGCATAGACGAAGCGGGAGAGAGGATTCCCCTGACTATTGCAGATTATGATAAAGAAAAAGGCTCAATTACAATCATATTCCAGGAAGTTGGAAAGTCCACAATGCATCTGGGCAGGATGGAACCGGGAGCTGAAATTTCCACTCTTGCAGGACCCCTCGGCCATCCAACCGAGATTAAAAACTACGGAACGATTATCTGTGTTGGAGGAGGGGTTGGTATTGCCCCTATTTATCCTATAGCACGGTCATTGAAAGAGGCAGGCAATACCGTAATATCCATCATCGGGGCGCGTACAAAGAGCCTCTTATTCTGGGAGGACAAGATGCGAGAGGTCTCTGACGAACTAATCGCCTGCACCGATGACGGCTCTTACGGCCGCAAATCTCTCGTTACAGAACCCCTAAAGGAATTCCTTGAGAATAAGGATAAAAAGATTGCTCGCGTGTGGGCAATCGGGCCTGCTATAATGATGAAATTTGTCTCTCTAACTACAAAGCCATACAATGTGCCGACAGTTGTGAGTCTTAATACAATAATGATTGATGGAACAGGTATGTGCGGCGGCTGCAGGGTGTTGCTTGATGACGGCGCACAGTTTGTATGTGTTGACGGCCCCGAATTTGACGCTCACAAAGTGAACTGGGACAGCCTCCTCTCACGCCTCCGGTTTTACCGCGAGGAAGAACAATTATCTCTGCAGCGCTATGAGCACAAGTGCAGGCTTGAGGGCGCTGCCGAAGGAGGCAGATAATGGCCGGGTTGACTCAAAAAGAGCGGATGAAGATAAAGCGGCATGAGATGCCTAATCAGGACCCTTTTGTAAGAAGGGGGAACTATGATGAGGTTGCCCTGGGTTACAGCCTTGAGACCGCAAAGGAAGAGGCAGAGCGCTGTCTGCAATGCAAAGAGCCGAAATGTGTGGAGGGTTGTCCGGTGGGAGTGATGATTCCTCAATTTATCAAGGCCCTGAGAGAAGGCGATATTGTCAAGAGCGTGCAATGGATGAAGGCAAAGAACAATCTGCCTGCAATATGCGGCCGCGTATGTCCACAGGAAGTGCAGTGCGAGGGAAATTGCATTTTGGGCAAAAAGGGTGAACCTGTTGCCATCGGCAGGCTTGAACGGTTTGTAGGAGACTATGAACTTGTTCACCGCACCTGTCCGCTTGAAAAGGCCCCAAAGACAGGGAAAAAGGCGGCGGTAGTAGGTTCAGGGCCGGCCGGATTGACCTGCGCTGTGGACCTCGCCAGAGAAGGTCATGAAGTGACCATGTTTGAGTCCCTGCACAGTTCCGGAGGTGTGCTGATTTACGGCATCCCTGAATTTAGACTTCCTAAAAAGGTGGTTCATAGTGAAGTTAATTATGCTGTTGAATGTCTTGGGATAGATATCAAGGTTGACCATATCATTGGCCGCACATTTACGCTGGATGAGCTTTTGAAAAATTACAGTGCAGTGTTTCTGGGCACTGGGGCAGGGCTGCCGTCGTTCATGAAAATACCCGGCATAAATTATAATGGCGTGATGTCAGCCAATGAATTTCTTACCAGGGTTAATCTGATGAAAGGATATAAATTTCCCGAATATGACACCCCTGTCAAGGTGGGGGGGGAAGTTGCGGTGATTGGCGCCGGCAATGTGGCAATGGATGCGGCCCGATGCAGCCTTCGTCTCCAAACCCTTCACTCAGGGAAATCAGAAAATAATTCAGGCGAAGTGCATATGGTATATCGCCGCTCCCGTGATGAAGTCCCTGCAAGGGGAGAAGAATTTCACCATGCAGAAGAAGAAGGGGTTATCTTCAATTTCTTAACCAATCCTATAGAAATACTGGGTGATGAAAAGGGTAATGTTAGGGGGATGCGGTGCATCCGCATGAAACTCGGCGAGCCTGATAATTCCGGACGGAGAAGCCCCGCGGCGATTTTAGGTTCTGAGTTTGAGATGAAAGTTGATACGGTAATCATGGCTCTGGGCACCAGCCCTAACCCTCTGGTATTTGTTGACGCCGCCGGGCTTGAAAGGACACGGCATGGCACTGTCGTTGCTGACCGGAAGACCGGGAGAACGATGAAACACAGGGTATGGGCAGGGGGAGATATTATTACCGGCGCTGCTACGGTTATTAGCGCCATGGGCGCAGGCAAACGAGCAGCAGCAGACATCAACAACTTTCTGAAAGGCGAAGTCCCTTGGTAAGATTCTCTATTGCTCAATAAAAAAGCCCCGCAGTTTTTTCTGCGGGGCTTTGATTTTCTACTACCCTCCCACACCTACATGAGGCACAGCTATCGGCTTCTTTTCAAGTTCCCTTCGTGCAGCCATATCCATAAGAACCCTTTCAGCCGCGAATTTCCCACGTTCATATTTCCTTAATTTGAGCCTATCTCTTGCCTTATCAATATAATCATAAGTAAGGGCTAATATCTTCTCAGGGTCCGGCTCAAATCTGAGACAACCCCTGAAACGTTCAAACCAAACATCGGTCATAATCCTTGTAACCTCTTTACTTGCTCCAATAGGCGATTCTCCGCCAAATATAGTTGGAACGCCCGATGCTGCAAAATAGCAGCCTATTGCAATTGCCTTTTCAGACATCCATTCAGGAGCTATGCCGACTGCAGGCATATTTCCAATCTCATCCGAAAGCCCGCCTTCATGGGCCATGGCTGTTGCAATTGTAAGTATTCTTGAATTGTCAACACATGAACCCAAGTGAAGGATTGGGGGGATGCCTATTGCCTCACAGACCTCTCTAAGCCCCGGGCCTGCGTGCTCCAATGCCATTTCAGGCGTCAGATAGCCGGCTGAACCGCAGGCTGCAGAGCCGCAGCCTGTAGAAACAATCAATACATCGTTCTTTATCAGTTCAGTCGCAAGGAACCTGTGAAGTCCTGTAGCTGGAACCCTCGGATTATCACATCCCGCAAGACCGACAACCCCGCGAATCCTGCCTGCCATAATCGCATCATTTAAGGGTCTGAATGACGCCCTCCATCTTCCGCCCTGCATATATTCTATATATTCATGCGAGAAACCGGCGATTACGGGGAACTTATCGGTTATATGGCTTCCCAGAGTTGTCCTGTTAGGGAAATTCTCTATTGCCATTCTGACAATCTTCTCAGCTATTTCCTTTGCATGATGCTCATTATATTCCACATGAATGGCGCCCGGCATCTGAGCCTTCGGGCTTGTAGTGATAACCTTTGTATGAAATTTTTTAGACAACTCTGCAAGCGCCGGCATTATACATTGAACATCTACTGTGATGGCGTCCACAAGCCCTGTCATAATTCCTAATTCCTGATTGGTAAACCCGCCCGCGGTTGGAATGCCGTGTCTCATTAGAACTTCATTTGCAGTGCAGCACATCCCCCCAAGGTTTATGCCCTTTGCGCCTTTTGACCTTGCATACTCAAGCATCTTGGGGTCAGAGACAACATCAACTATCATCTCTGCAAGCGAAGGTTCATGTCCGTGAACAATTAGGTTTACCTCATCTTCTTTGAATATTCCAAAACTTGCCTCAGCCTTGACCGGCATGGGGGTTCCAAAGAGGATATCGGTAATATCAGTTGATATCATACTGCCGCCCCAGCCATCAGCAAGCGCAGTTCTTAATCCGTGTGTCAGGAGATGGTCAGGGTCGTGGTCAACTCCCATTGTTGTGCGATGCATTGACTCAACGACCTCCCTGTCTATCCCTCGCGGAACAAGACCCCATTTTCTCCATCTCTCCTGTGTCTTCTCCGGCGCCCTCTTAATATAGTTGATTTCGCCCTTCTGTCTGCCGAAGTCTTCAAGAAACTTAAGGGCCGCATCCTTTGCAACATCATGGACTGCCCTGCCCTCAAACTCTATGCCCAGCGTGCCGGCAACACGATATAGTTTTTTTACGTCGGTAATCTTAAAATCCTTTGCCTCTCCGGTTGCAACTGCAAGCAGGGTCATCGCCATATCCCTGGAATGGTCGGAATGTGCAGCAGTCCCGGCAGCAATCATCCTCAGAAGGTTCCTCGCGGCAATTGTTGGAAGTGTCGCGCCGCATACCCCTCTTGCCTCTTCTTCGGCATTTTTCCCTACAAGCCTGCACGGCCCCATATGGCAATGCTTACAGCATGCGCCCGAGGCTCCGATAGGACACGGCTTCATCTTTTCCGCGCGCTCAAAACAAGTTGTCAAGTTATGCGCTTCACCCCACTCAATTATCTGTTCTGCCTGCGGGTTAGCGCTTTTTATTCTTTTCTCTTTTTCCATTTTTCCCTCCACATCAGTGATTAGTGTCTGTGTTCAGTGTCAGTCTCTTACAGTTTCAGTTTTTAGTGTCTGTGTCAGTGACAAATCTTACTGACACTGTCACTATTCACCAACACTGACACTTACTTTATTATAACATTGGTTCCATTTCTAATGCTGGATGTCCAATTGCTGCAAGATGCTCAACAAGTTTTTCTGAATCCTCACAGATGGTCTCATCCGCAATCTTGTCCATGAGGTCAGGCGCTCCTTCCTCTGCAGCCCTTTTGCTGAACTCCTCCTTAAGGCTTTCCTTAAGATTTTTGGTCATCCAGACGATTCTCTTGATGCCGCCGTCTCCGTGAAGGAATTTCTTGCTTACAATGAAGTTTCTTCCTATGCCCATAAAGCCGGGATTCTGCGTTCCGCCTCCTACACTTCCTGCCAGGGTAGAGAATTTCATCCCTGCAGGCGTCATGCCGGTATGCCCTCTCTGCACTATCATTATCCCGTTTGCCTCGGGAATTATTGCAATTATGCATTCAAAGCATCCGCATGACGTCATTGGATTTTCCATTATTGTATAAAGGTTAAGAGATTCAACAGCCCCTCCCGACGCCTTTTTCAGGTATTCATCAATGCCTGTGTATCTTCCGTATCTTGCGTCAAGAAGCGTCCCCTTCGGGATAGGCTGGTTGCCTCCTGTGGGGTCTATCTCGTAAGCAGCCTTTCCATCCATCCAGTTGTATGCGCCGCAGAGGCCGAGCCTTTCAGGGCTGATGACACATACATGGCTTGGCGCAAATGACTGGCAGAGGAGGCATGAGTAAAACGTATCTACCGCTTCGTCTGTGAGAGAACCGAGCCGATGGTCGCGCTCCTTATATGCCTTCCTTGCTTCCTCCCTGACAGATAGGACGTCTTTTTCGTCCGTGTAAATTGTAGCCTGCACCTTATCCACGATAGACTTAAACCTGTTATGTGTCATGGTTGTCATAATCACGCCGAGGTGTTCTAATGTTACGCCTTCTTTTTTTGCATTGCTGCTGATTCTTATCCAGTTAAGGTCGCGCTGGCCCATGTGCCAGAGCCCCTGCGCCTCGTTTATGTTATGGTGTATCCTTCTTTCAATAATGGACTCAAAGTCCTTCTGCATCTTTCTGCCCGCCACATCTATCACAATGCCGAGGGGCATCTGTCCGCCCTTTTCGTACTTCTCCTTCCAATCAGCTCCTATAACAATTACCTTATTGTCCTCTATCTCATCCAGTTCCTTTGTCCTGACCCATTCAAACGAGGGCGTTCTCTGTCCTCCGAATTCAATGAACATATCCTCTTTTCTTATCCTCTCACCCTCAAAGGCAGGACCGTAGGCAACAGGAATCGGCGGTTTTTCAACAGTTACCTTAAGCCCCCTTACCTCAAAAGCCTTCTGAACAATCTTGCTGTGGTCAAGCTCCTTATCTACATGCTCATAAGTGCATACACCGGTAGGGTGGATAACAGGGACGTCTGTGTCGCATATTGCAGGATAGCCCATATTTATTGCCCCTGCTCCTGTGGACCATTTAATGTCGTCAAGTTCACCTAAAACCATTGCAAATGCAAAGACCCTGTCTTTTGTATATTTCAGATGCCCTTTGTAGTCTCCCGGCTTTTTCCCGCCAAATATTAGTGACGCCCTTATAGACCAGTTGCCCGCATAAATTGCATGCTCTGTGTCAGTGCCGAGAGGGACGATATAGGTATCCCATCCGAGTTCAATATTTTTCCGCAGGAGCTGCCTTGTAACATTTGTCATATTGCCGTTTTTGTCTCTTGCCTGTCCACAAAGGAATATAAGGATGTTCTTTTCCTGAAGTTCCCTGACTATCTTAACTGCTGTATCTTCATCAGGCGCAGCGCCTATGATTACGGCAAATCCGGGCATCCTGCCGTCAACGAGCTGAATGCCGAGATTCCTCTGGATAGTGTCTGTTATAAATCCGTTATAAACATACCCTGTCTCTGCATCAACCGTTGGTTCAAGTCCATTAATGTATCTAAGCGCCAGAATAATCTCCTCTGCAAAGAGTGTTGCCATACCACAATCAAGGGTCTCCCCGAGATAGGGCTTCCACAGGTGTTCCTCCGGCTCAGGATGAAGCATTTCCTTTGCCATTCCGAGGGCAACCTTCATATCTGCCAGAGTCTTTACGGGGAAGGCAGTCATTGCATAAATCATCGGAAGATAAAACGCCGTATCCGGAAATTCAAAAACATAGTCTTTCCCCTTCTCAGTAATTGCCTTCTCTAACATCTCTTCAGCGGTCTTTACCAACTTATGTGTACCCCTTATAGCAGCAGATGCTATAATCTTTGACATTGTTACCTCCAGTATTAGTTTTTAGTGTCAGTGTTCTGTGTCAGTTTTTCTATCGTTTCTTATGCTAATACTGACACTGTCACTATTCACTGACACTATTATGTTGTTCTTGCCTTTAAAAATGCCGGCAGTCCGTTCGCCTCTCTGGGGCCTACCGTAACCTTCCAGCCTTCAAGTTTTTCTTCTATTGAACCGCTTAATATCGCAACATAGCCGGGGATAATCAGTTCCTTGTGTTTAATCTCATTCTCAATGCCGCTGTCTTTTATAAAGGCCGCTATCTTTGAAGCAGTGAATTTTCCTGCCGCCCATGCAGTTAATACCGATAGTCCTTCGCTGTCCATGACTGCGAGTCTGCACGGGACCTTGCTGTTTTCTATTTCGCCTGAGACAATAAAGTATGTCAGGGAGAAGTTTGTAGTAATCAAAAAAGGAGATTCCGACGCCGGTTCTCCGATTTTGTAAATCTTCTGTTCTACCTGCATCGGCACCTGGGGGTCGGTGTATATATTCTGCCTTAGTGTGAAGAGCACGAGGTTTTTCCATTTCTCAATGCTGCTCAGAACGACGATTGCCGCATATTTTGTAATCCCAACCGCTGCAATCAATGCCTCATGAAGGCTGTCGTCCCTCTGAGCAAAGTTAATTACAGGGTAGCCGAATGGTTTGAAGTTCTTCTTAACGGCAGCCCTTCTTATAAGGGTGTTGTTTTCAATGATATCTTTTGCCTTTTTTGCGCCTGAGTCTATGACCAGGTCCTCAACGCCGAGGGCTTTTATCTTTTCCGTAAGTGTGGAGAGTTCATCCAAACCGTTTGCAGCTACTCCGAGTATTGCCTTTTCTGTCTTTGCAATATTTGCCATGGCCTCTGCGTTGCCTGCGTTTGCGCCGTAGATAATGGGCCTCTTGCCGGGAAAGAGTTTTACAGCCGCTTCTGCGGATGCAGCATCTGTTGTTGAAAGTATCACTGGCACGTTTGGCGCCTTTGAAGCGATAAGTTTTGCGGCTGACTCAAACTTTCCTTTATCGCCGGATGCGTTTGTAAGCGCTATTGCGTCAATTCTGAGTTTCTGCCCGACCCTGTCTATTTCCGATGTAAGGACTTCTTCTATCTTCTTTGTTATATCTTCCTCTGAAAGAGTGTCTTTGATTTCAACAGCGAGAGCGCAGGGGTTTACGAATTTCTTGTCATGTCTGAAAAGGACTGTCTCTTCGCCAATTTTTACCGCCCTGTCGCCGGACCCAAAGGTGATAGCCCGTATCGGAGGCGCTGAAGCCTCTCCAAGTATCTTTTTTGTTTCTTCCGATACATCAGGGCATAAATCAAGAGCTGCCTGTCTCTGCGCAAGCTTCATTGCAAATGCCAGGCATGTCGGATACCCGCACTTCTTGCAGTTTGTCTTTGGCAATAATTTGAATATTGCAATGCCTGATAAAGCCATATCTAAAACCTCCGGTAAAGGGGCTGGTATTTAGGGTTTAGGGATAAGCTAAAAAACACCAATCCCTAATCCCCAATCCCAAGTCCCGTATTATTTATATTAGTTCTTCTATTAATTTTTCTACCGCCTCAACAGCCTTTGGATGTCTCATAATTAATAGTTCTGCGCCGGCAATAAGAAGCCCGGCGGCTGTTGCTGCCTCCCATGCAATTCCTCTCTCTTCAGCATTGCCCCATAAGGGCATATCTGATTCAGGGGCATGTGTCTCTTTGATTTTCCATACATACATGCCGACGTCAGCAAGTATTGGCGTCTGCATGGTTGCGTCGTTCTGTGAGAGCGCGGCAAGCCTTATCCTTTCCATAACAGAATATGTGTATTCAAGGCCGTACCCGAGCGCAGAGCACATAGGGTCTGTGATTAATCTTTCTTTATCAAATCCCATCTGGGTTATTAGAATGTTCAACTGTTTTGAAAGGTTTATGTCCAGTTCCGACATTGCAATAAGTTTGTGGTTATTTGCCATGGCAGCGGCTGCGATTGTTTTATAGTTAGCCTCCTGAGCCTTGCCTATTATGCAGTTCTTACCTTTTGCAGCCTCTGCGGCAGCTATCAGCACCGGAGCGTCTTTTTCCGCATGGTTGCTTCCGAGTATTATCAGGGGGATGTTAATGGCAGAAAGCACGTCTTTAACGGTCTTTGCAGCGTCTTCCGCTGAACGGTTTTCCCTGTCAGGGTGGGTTCCGATAAGCCTTAAAGCTATAGCCTTTGCCTTTAGCGTATCCTGACAGAACTTTGCCCATGCAACAGTATCGCCTGAAACGCTGCTGAAGGGTTTCCGAACATTTTCAGGCCAGTCTGCAGGGGGAACATCCTGTATTTCATACGCAGCTAAAGGTTTGTTCGGGATTGCCCCTTCAAAAAATAGAAAAGGAAGGACATTTTCCCCTCCGAAACTTACCGCCCTGTCGCCGGCGCCTATGGTTAGATTATAAACTTTGCCTGAATAGGTCTCTTTTGGAGCAGTAAAAGCCATTCTTAAACCTCCATTAATTAGGGATTGGGGGCTGGGGTTTGGAGATTAGCTTTTAAACCAATCCCTAACCCCTAATCCCTAAGCCCTGTTTTTCACATTTCCAGATACGAATGTGCATAAAGGGTTTTACCCATAATGACGTCAATCGTTTTTGTTATCTCTGCCATTTTTTTAGCGTCATCAATCTTCTTCCCCGCAAGAACATCATCAATCAACTTCTTCTCCTGCACGGCTTCCGCCATCTCATGAGCATCCGCAATGGCGGCAGTCAATCCGGCATTCATTAGCATTATAAAATAGTGCTTATTCAATATCGGCCTTATATGCTTCGGACAACCGTTGGAAATATTGCTAAGGCCGACCACGGTCTTCATCGGCGGGTCGTTAATTTCCTGGAATATCTTAATCGCATTTATCACATGTCTTGCATGGTCCTGAGATGTCGCAATTTGTAAAACCAAGGGGTCCAGGTAGATGTCTTCAAGAGGAACGCCATATTCCATAGCCCTCGCCATTATCTCTGCTGCTATCCCGGCGCGCTCTTCCGCATCTGCCGGAAGCCCGCCTTTTCCTACTGTAAGCCCTATAACTTGAGCGTTATATTTTGCCCCGAGTTCAAGAATGGGAAATCTCTCAGGGTCATTGGATGTTGAATTGATTAAGGCTCTGCCCCACTGATTATTATGGACTTTTAATCCTGCCTCTATTGCCTTTGCATTTGTTGTGTCAAGGCATATCGGTAAAGGAACAACTTCCTGAATTGTTGTGACCATCCATTGCATCAAATCCTCTCCGCCGTCTTCTGCAGGGCCGATATTGGCGTCAATTATGCCGGAGCCTTCCTTCCACTGCCGGGTTGCAATCTCCTGTATAGGAGACTTATCTTTTTTCATCATTGCCTCTCTGACCCTCTTGGCTATGATGCTTAATTTTTCCCCTATTATTATCATTACCTTACCTTAAAAACCTCCTTAATTTATTAAAAGCTTTGCTATTAAGTAAGTCCAGCAAGCTGGAGGGAAAGTTATCATAACATAAAATAAAAGTCGTTTTGTGATTTTTAATTTTTATAAATATATAAGATTTTTTACGCTGATTGCGTATAGCCGCCCATGTGCGTTTTAAGGATAGATGTTCATTAGTTTGCGCCTTGTTAATCTATTTCAGGCAGAGGTATAATACTTAAAAATGAAATCTGCGCTCACTATAGCAGGTTCTGACCCTACAGGCGGGGCGGGACTTCAGGCTGACCTGAAAGTATTCAGGGCATTCCGGGTTCACGGGCTTTCGGCCGTTTCAGCGCTGACAGTGCAAAACACAGAAGGTGTAACCTCTATCCTTCAAGTTGATAGGAATTTCTTTGCAGAACAGTTGGACATTCTTTTAAAGGATATAAAGCCTGATGCGGTTAAGACAGGCATGCTTTATAGCAGACAGATGGCAGCTGTAATAGCTGAAACTACAAGAAGATATTCACTTAAAAACCTTGTGATAGACCCTGTTACCGTATCATCATCAGGGGTCAGTCTTATTGAAGACGGAACACTGGATGCAATAAGAGAACAGCTTTTCCCATTGGCGAAGGTGATAACCCCGAATATCTATGAGGCATCAGCGCTGACAGGCATATCAATAGAAAATGTAACTGACATGGAAAAAGCCGCGCGGGGATTGAAAAAGATGGGGACTGAGAATGTGGTGATAACAGGGGGGCATTTGGAAGGAGAGGCGCTTGATTTATACTACGACGGATTCAGTTTTTTCAAGATGGGCTCTGTAAAGAGGGAAGGGGAATACCACGGCACAGGATGCGCCTTTTCAGCGGCAATCGCCGCATCCCTTGCCCTCGGACGCACAACTCTTGAATCAGTAAAGAAGGCAAAGGAATTTATAGACAATGCAATAAAAAATGCTTACCATCTCGGAAAAGGAATGGGGCTGCTGAATTTGTAACTAAATCTTTATTCCCTTATTTAAGCTTAAAAATGTTCTTCTGTTCTTCCATGATATCACCCACCAGAAGATTTAATATGTACTCTTTGAGAAGTTCAGAAGTTTTAGCAGTTAAATCTTTAAATTCTATCGCCATGCCTGACGCGAATTTAAACGCATTGGTATAAACATCTTTCTGATATATCACAGTGCCTGCGAGGTTAACGCATTTGCCTTCTTTCATTTCTATAGAGACTTCCACTTCCGTGCCTACAGGCAGGGGCTCAATGCTCCTCACGAAAACGCCTCCTCCCGACAGGCTTGTAGCATAATAATCGTGCGATGTTTTTTTGTATTTTACGGAAATCTTTTTATTGCATACGGTTCTTATGGCTCTCCGTTTAGTGTTTCTTGCGAATGTTACACATTGCTGTACCATCCTGTGGAACTCAAGTATGTTGACCGGTTTTAAAAGACACCCGAAATGGTCGTGATTCACGCAGTCTTCAAATGCCTTCTTGTTTTCTTCTTTGTAGGTTATGATTACCGGGACGTTTGATATATGCTCTACGGCGGAAACAAGAGTTGAAGCCTTAATCCCGTCTCTCTCCTTGACAGCGGCATCAATAATAACAATATCGGGGCGTATCACCCTTAAAAGCGTAAGGGCTTCAAGCCCGTCTTTGGTAGGCACAACATTCAAGCCGAGCCTGTTTAAAACCAGCGAAAAATACATTGCGAACGCTTCACTGTCCTCCACGATTAATGCCGTTGGTTTGCTGTCCATATATCACTCCTTAATATATGAAATATTTTTTCCTGAACTATTTTAATAGGGACACATACCAATTTAATTATCCTTTTCAATTTTTCTCGGTCTGCCCCGAGGCTTTAGCGAAAATTGCCTCCGAAGTTTCCTTTCCATTAGGTTCACAAACTTCTGCTCCCCTAACGGCCTCCCTGTCCTCGTGTAATATCTTATCTCATTTATCTCGTCTTCTTTTGGCTTTGCATGGATTAGTCTCGTGTAATCCTTCCTCTGGCTTTCCTCAAAAAGCTCCTCCCCTAACACTTCATCTTTGATTCCCTGTAAATGAGCCTTCGCACTTGAGTATGGATAATCTTCGGCTTTCTCCACTATCTTTGCCCTTACAGGATTCTGTTCTATATATCTCGCTACCGCCCATAAATATCTGTCTTTATCTACTATGCATGAGTGATACCTGTTCTCCCATAACCTCCCGCTTCTTTGATGTTTCTTGTTTGCATATTGTGTGTAACATAACGTGACCCCCTGCATCATCTTATAAAGCGATTCCTCCTTACCCGGCTTTGCCAGTATATGCACATGGTTGCTCATAAGGCAATAGGCAAGGACAGGGGATTTCCATCTCTCAGAATATTTTTTAAGAAAAAATAGATACTTTTCTCTGTCTTTTTTATCGAAAAAGACTTTCTCCTTATTATTCCCCCTTTGGACTATGTGATGAGGGAATCCTACCGCTACGGCTCTTGCTATTCTCGGCATGCAGTAATTCTACAGGGTAGTTATATTAATGTCAAGAAATATGGGATGTGTCCCCAATTAACAAAGGTGATAACCCCGAACATCTATGAGGCATCAGTTCTGACAGGCATATCAATAAAAAATGTAACTCAGATGGAAGAAGCTGCAAAGGAAC
>MNVK01000120.1 GCA_001871685.1 Nitrospirae bacterium CG1_02_44_142 | reverse complement strand
CCAGATTTTACCAAACCCTTACAGGAAGGATAACTACTTTAACGGCGGTGTTATTTATGAAATCCCCTCAGGCAATGACAAATTTGAACTTGAGGTAAACCCTCCATTCGGAGAGGAGAGCGTTATGTTTCATACAAGCGTCTCTCAGCTTGGAGATTTAGACTTGAAAGAAGAAGGCGGTGTTTATCAGGTAAAAACTAAGTCAAAAGATATAGGCATAAAGACAAGAAGCGTCAAGATAAAGGAAGTCACAGAAGGAAAGGCTCAGCAGGCATCAGAATTTTTTGAGGGCAAAGCTGTGGTAAAAACAGGGAAGTAACAGTATGCTGCTGCTATTCGGGCATAATTAGGAATCCTGTGTAAATGAAAAAGGAGAGCGCTGGAGGTAAAGTATGAAAAGAATATTGGCAATGGTTTTTATTGTCCTGTCTCTCAGCAGTTTTGCTCAGGTATTTGCTGAATCTGCTGACGCCCCAATCCTCAAACTTGATACAGGAGGGCATATGGCTGTGATAAAGAAGATAATAGCCATGGGGGATGGAAGGCGGATAATCTCTGCATCCGATGACAAGACCATCCGCATCTGGGACACATCTACCGGGCAGGAGACCACAAAGATACTCGGGCAGATAGGCGGAGGACCTGAGGGACAGATATTCGCCATAGCCCTTATCCCTGATAGAAACATTCAGGGACAGGCCCCTGATGAAAGATGGCTTACAGTGGGGGGATTTTTGGCAGAAGGACATGGTGTTGTAGGTGCAATCCGCATCTATGACCCGAAGACCGGCGCACTTATAAAGGTTCTTAAATCACATGAAGATGTTGTCAATGACCTATCGGTAAGTAAGGACGGAAGGTATCTGGTATCAGGCTCTGCCGACACGACTGTAAAGGTATGGGATATAGCAGACAATTTCAGGCTAACGCATACCTTTAAGGGGCATACAAAAGAAGTCTATGCTGTCCGGGTATTCAAAAGCGGGGGGGATTATAAGATTGTATCAGCAGGATATGATAACAAGGCGATACTCTGGTCCCTGAGAGATAAAAGGGATTTAAACTCATATATGCATACCGATAAGTTAAAGTATCTTGCACTAAGCGAAGGATACATAGCAGCTTCAGGGTTTCAAGACAATAAGATAGTCATCTTTGACCACAACCTCAAAAGTATAAAGGAGATAGAGTCAGAGACTAACCCTTCTGGTCTTTCCTTTTCGCCTGACGGAAGACTCCTTCTGGCAGGAACAGGAACTTCTCCTCGTGTATGTAACATCTACGACAGCCAGGCAGGTTTCAGGAAAATCACCTCATTTAATAAACACGATAACTTAGCACAGGCAACAGCCTTCTTAAACAACCGCACCGCAGTAACCGGAGGCGGGAATAATAATGACATCTATATATGGGATGCGTTCACAGGAGAGGTAAAAGAGCAAATAACAGGCCATGGAAAGATGGTCTGGTCTGTCGGCATCAGGGGAAGGGAGATAGCCTTTGGAAATACATCAGGCTATGAAAACCATAATAGCAGAGGCAAATTAGAAAAATCAATAAATCTTGAGACCTATTCAGTAAATAAGTTAACCCAGTCCCCGATAGATACATTCGGGGACAAGTCTGAGGGATTCAAGAGGATAGATACTAACTATCAAGGATATTCCTTAACACATGCCACAGGCGGAGACTATGGATATGACGCAGTCCTTTTGATTAAGAAGGATGGCAGTGTTACAGCACGGATTACGAGGGATTCAACAGACGGTTACAGACATAACACCTACGGTTGGACAGGAGATGGGACTATAATATCAGGCGGGGTAAGTGGTTTTCTAACCGCATACAACAGACAAGGACAAAAAACAGCCTCATTCATAGGGCATACCGGAGAGGTATGGGGTATTGCCATAGACGGAGACACCCTTGTCTCAGGGAGTGATGACCAGACGATAAAGTTATGGGATTTGAGAGAGTTAAAGAATCTTAAACCGCTGTCAATTGATTATGAAAAATTGAAACAAATAGCAAAAAATTGGGCAAAAATACAACCTGATCAAAAATGGACAATTAAAAGCGTTAAGAGTTCTCTGGATAGTCAAGGGCAAAGTTCTGAATATATGAAAATACCGGAAATCAAACCCATTGTAAGCATATTCATATCAGGAGAAGACGAATGGGTGGTCTGGAGTGAAGAGGGTTTTTTTAACGCATCAAAAAATGGCGCGAAATATATCGGGTATCATATAAATAAAGGACCGGAGAAAGAGGCGGGCTTTGTGCCTGTGGATAAACTCTACAACTCCTTCTACCGTCCGGACCTTATAGAGGCAAGGCTCAATGGCAGGGATATATCCGAGTATGCAAGGAAGATTAACATAGCAACCATCCTCAAGGGCGGACTCCCGCCAAGGGTGGAGATGAGGACAGTAGGCGGCATGTCAAAGGACAAGGATATAATGCTCAAGGCAAGGCTCTGCGACACAGGAGACGGTATAGGAGATATTACCATGTTCATAAACAATATCCCTGTATCAATAGAACATTCAGACAGGGGAGTAAAGATAGTAGGCAAAGAAAAATCGGCTCCGGTAAACTGCACTGACTTTGAGAGGCTCATATCCCTTCAGAATGGCACAAACAAGATAGGGATAATGGCATATAACAAGGGAAACACAATAGAATCCAACAGGGCTGAGATAGAACTGGTTTATAAGTCCAAGACCATAGAGAAACCAGACCTCCATATCCTGACAATAGCGATTGACAAATACAATGACATAGATTTAAGGCTGAAATATTCAGTAAATGATGCAAACGGTATAATAGAGACGATAAAAAAGAGGTCTGCACAGCTCTTTAAAAATATTCATGTCTATTCAATCCACAACAGCGAGGCGACAAAGGATAATATAAGGAAGAAGTTTGAGGAGATAAAAGACAAGACCGGCACTGAAGATGTGTTCCTGCTCTTCATAGCAGGACACGGCATAACCTACAATGTGGACGGCAGCTACTACTACCTGCCGGTTGACTTTAGATACACATCTCCTGAATCAATCCCGAAATTCGGGGTATCCATAGATGATTTTAAGAGATACCTGACCAATGTAAAGGCATTAAAATCCCTGCTATTGGTGGACACCTGCAACAGCGGTTCATTTGCAGAGGCGATATCAAACAGAGGCATGCTGGAAAAGACTGCGGTAAACAAGCTGACCCGCGCAGTAGGCAGGTCTACATTAGTGGCAAGCAGTAAAGACCAGGTGGCATTAGAAGGCTTTGAAGGACACGGCGTTTTCACCTACTCTGTGCTAAAGGCGCTCAATGGACTGGAAAGATACCGCAACAACCAGTTGACCATAAACGATTTAGCCACATTCGTAGAAGAGACACTGCCTGCGATTACCATGAAGAAATGGGGCTATGAACAGATACCACAAAAGAACCTTCAGGGTATGGATTTTCCGATAGGGGTTAAATGAGGGAAATAAAAGGTGGGCGGTATTTATATTGCAGGAGGAGGGGTAATTTGTTTAGTGGGGAAATGAGGGACACTGCGCCTGTCTAAAAACGAAAAAGGGGACAGGTACACTTACTGCTTGTTCCAAAAATGTCGAGCAGGACAAAAGGAGAAAGAGATGCGTAATAAGTTGAAGAGGATTTTCATTGTTGCTGTAAGCGGTCTATCACTAATTGGTTGCTCAACAGTGGCGAAGCCATATGAAGCTAATCCGATTATGGCACAGCAATCTGATCTGTTAGAGGATGGTAAAGATGTTGTTAATGTGAAAAAACTGGAAGGAAAAGTTAAAGCAGCAACCGACAAAGAAAAAAGAAATGCTCTGATGAACGAGTTGATTACGATTTCAGACAGAGTTTGTTCTCTCCATCAGGCTAAAATAATTGCTAATGCGAATGCGTGGAATGTAGCAACGGGCACAACAACGAGCCTTCTTTCAGCCTTAGGTACGGTATTGGGTGGGACCGTCACTAAAACCGCATTGGCAGCAGCTGCGACATTTAGCAATTCTACACGATCATTGGTCAATGAGGAGGTTTATATAGAAACTATCGGCACTACGATAGTTAGAGCTATATCGGTTGCCAGAGAGAAATACTATGCCGAGATAGAAAGTGGAATGACAAAGGAGCCGGAAAAATACACAGTGGCTAAAGGACTTAGAGATGTGCAGGAGTACCACCGACGCTGCTCTTTCTACTACGGTCTCGTAGAAATATCTAAGTCATTGGAACAAAGAAAAAAGACGAAAAATGAAATCGGAAACGAGATACAAACGCTTAAAACTCACTTAGAGAACAATAAAGATAAGACGGACATGAAGGACATATCAAAGAAAATAAATTCTTTAATTTTGGAACAGGTTGAGGCACCAAATTAACTTCTAACCAGTCGCTCAAGAGGGACGCGGCATAAACGAGGGCAAAGCTGTGGTAAAAACAGGGAAGTAAAGAATGAAAATAAAGAGGATAACTGAGAGCCTTCTTGACACAATAATTTATCTTTCAGAACTCTTTAACCTGATACTTAACGCGTTTAAAAACCTTCCTGCCTTAAAAATAAATCCGGTGCGCACTGTTTTCTTCAGACAGATATACTTTGCCGGAATTGAGACTTTAGGCAAGATGGTAATCATAGGGCTGTTAATAGGAATTGTCATAATAAGCCAGATTACAAGCCTCGTAGGAGTCGGAAGGGGAGAGCTTATAGGGAAGATTCTTGTTTGGGTTGTAATCAGGGAGTTAGGCCCGTTATTTGCCGCAATAGTAATAATTGCAAGAAGTGTTACCGCAATATCCGCAGAACTCGGCTCCATGAATGTGCAGGGCGAGATTGCGAGCATTGAAATGCTGGGCATAGACCCTGAGCGATACCTTATAATGCCGAGAATTATTGCGATTACATTGTCAGCGGTCATACTGACTTTTTATTTTGAACTTGCCGCCATACTCGGAGGCATAATTGTCACATCGCTATTCTGGGGCGTCCCATTTGAGCAGCACACGGCAGGGATACTGACTTCTCTAACCATCCCGGAGTTATCCGCATCTCTTGTGAAAAGCCTTTTGTTCGGGCTGGTAATCTCAGCAGTGAGTTGTTCTCAGGGGCTTAAGGTCAGCGGCAGCATAACTAAAATACCGCAGGCAACAACAAAGGCGACAATGCAGAGCCTGTTTTTTGTGTTTATCTTTGATGGTATAATAACCCTTATATTTTTCCTATGATTACACTTGAATGTGCAAGCCTTAAGGGATTTTTAGATTGCGCTTCGCTGGCTGTCTCCGGAGGAAGGTCCTGTATTATTTTGACAGAAACCGAGTTTGAGAAAAACCTTCTTCTGAGAATATTCACAGGGCTGACAAGGCTGGATTCAGGCAAGATTTTTATTTTTGGAAAAGAGGTATCATCTTTTTCATGCGGCGAACTCAATGCCGTAAGGAAAAGAATGGGTATCGTTTTGAACAATGGAGGGCTTATAAGCAATCTCAAGGTCTGGGAAAACATAATGCTGCCCCTGTCTTATCATTCATCCTTATCACATCATGATATGGATGAGAAAATGCTCAGCATTTTGGGTAAAATAGGCTATGATGATGACATAGCCGCGCTTCCCGGCCCTTTGCCTGTTTACAAAAAGAGGCTTGCAGGGCTTGCAAGGGCCATGCTTATGGAACCGGATTTGATTATTTACGATTCAGTTTTTGATGGCTTAAGCCCTGAAATCAGGAATAAAGCTCTGGAAACCATTACTGTGTTCCAGCGTCAAAAAGAGGGCAGGGCGTCTCTGTTTTTTGACATGGATGAAGGCTTGTTGGATTATATTAGAGCAGACAGCATTTACACATTAAAGAAGGGAAAACTTTATGAAAGAAACTGATCCGAGATTTATGGGCATTAAGGGGAAAGTAGGATTATTTTTTATTATTGCAGCGGCAGGCATAATTGCTACCGTGGTTTTTATTGGAATTGAACGCGGCGTCTTTACGGCCAAATACAGGATTAATTTTACGGTTGATAAAGGCACGGGATTTTTTGAGGGTATGCCTGTCAAACTTTCAGGGTTTAAGATTGGTAAAATAGATTCCATGTCGCTTGACGAAAATGCAAAGGTCAAAGTCACTCTTTTAATCAATAAGAAATACAACAAATGGATAAGAGAGGATTCAAAGGCAATACTTATGAAAGAAGGAGGATTTATAGGTGAGGGCGTCATAGCTATTACAGCGGGCAGCGTGAACAAGCCTATTATAGGAGAAGGAGGCGTTATTCAGAATGAGAAGGCCAGGGGACTTGGTGAAATTATTGAAGAGATGCGTCCGGTAATAGTGGAAATAAGGGATATTATTAATTATATAAGCGACCCGAAGGGCGACATTAAGCAGACACTTGCAAACCTTAGAACATTGTCTTCCGGCCTTAACGCAACAAAGGAAAATGCCGACAAGCTCTTAAAGAACGCTGACAGTAATATTTCGGGTGTTTCGTCTGACGCTTCAAAAGCCCTTAAAAATATTGATAAAACTGTCTCGTCTATGAACGAAAAAATAAATCCTGTGATTGATAAACTTAACAGGACCATGGACCATGCAGAGAAAACAACGGCAAGCCTTAAGGATGCAGTAGAGAAAGCCGCTCCGAAAGTGCCGCTGCTTTTAAATAAAGGCGAGGACGCTCTGAGCGGCGCCAATGAAGTGGTAAAATCTCTAAAGCAGGTATGGCCTATACGCCTCTTTATTGAAAAGCCGAAGGACAGCCTTATTCATGGAGACAGCTATGAGTAAACAGTGTCAGGCGTCAGGCGTCAGGCGTCAGTCAAAAAAATCAAAACTCATAAATACTTACAGGTCACTGGTCACTTTCGTTTTGATGTTCACTGTTCACTGTTCACTGTTCACTGTTGTTGGCTGCGGCGGAGCTCAAACTCAAACATTGTCCGCAGTTCATATTAAGGCAATTGAATACAATCAAAACGCAGCGAAGGCTGTGGAAAAAGGCGATCATGAAAAGGCTTTGGCTTATTATATGGAAGCCCTAAAGGTAAACCGCTCAATTGAGAATGCAGAGGGAATAGCAGTTAACCTTATAAACATAGCTGTGCTCTATCAGAAAAAAGGCAATACCTCAAACTCACATGAATTCGTCAATATAGCTTTTTCCATGCCTGATATAAGCAGTGAAATCAGGTCGGATGCAGCATATGAAAAAGCAAGAATTTATTTCAAGGAGAAAAATACTGCAAAGGCAAAGGAGTGGGTTAACATGTCTTTGTCTCTGGATAAAGGGCTGCGCGAAGGAAGCAGATGGAATCTCATGGGAAGGATTGCCTTTGCGGAAGGCAAATACGACGAAGCCGCTGCCATGGCAAATACCGCGCTTAACCTCAACAGGGAAAACAAGCAAAGGGCTGAGGAGTCAAATTCCTTAAGGCTGCTGGCCGAGATAAATGCAAAGGAAGGTCTTTATTTAGAATCAAAAGAGTTTTATTTGAAAGCGCTTGAGATTGACAAGGAACTTGGAGACAGCAAGAAAATTGCCATGACACTCAGGGGTATTGGAATGCTTTCTTCAAATCAGGAGCATTTTCATGACGCCGCAATTTTTTATATGAGGGCTTATGATGTCAGCAGCAATGCCGGGGATACGGAAGGAGCTTTAGAGGCGCTGGATTCCCTGTCGGATGCATACCGGAAATCAGGTGATGAGAAAAAGGCTGAGGAAATGATGAAAAAGAAAGCTGATATAGAAAAAGAGAAAAAGAAATAGATGCCGGTCGGAGACTCTCAAGGATGAGATTTGATGTAATTACAATCTTTCCTGAAATCTTTAATGCCTACCTCAATGAGAGCATTCTTAAGAGAGCAGCGGAAAAAAATATTATTGAAGTAAAGGTGCATAACTTGAGGGATTTCACAACCGACAGGCACAGGACTGTGGATGATTATCCTTACGGAGGCGGGCCGGGCATGGTGATGAAGCCTGAGCCGTTCTTCAGCGCTGTGGAACATATTAAATCCGATGGAATTCCAAGGCGCATTGTTATGCTGACCCCCCGTGGAAAGACATTTAGTCAGGATATGGCGCTTTCTATGTCCGGACAAAATCAAAATATGATTCTTATATGCGGCAGATATGAGGCTATAGATGAAAGGGTAAAAAATCTTGTTGACGAGGAGATTTCCATAGGCGATTATGTATTGACTGGCGGAGAACTGCCTGCTTTGGTTATAATAGATAGCATTGCAAGGCTTATACCAGGCGTACTTGGCGATGAGCGCTCTGCTGAAGAAGAATCATTTACCTGCGGGATGCTTGAATATCCGCATTACACGAGGCCCCCTGAATTCAGAGGGCTTAAGGCGCCGGAGGTTTTGCTGTCAGGAAATCATAAGGCAATAGCGCAGTGGAGAAGAAAAGAGGCTCTGAGATTAACCATTCTTAGAAGGCCTGACCTTATACAGGGGATTCCGTTGAAAGACGAGGATTATAAATTGATTTCGGAAATAAAGGAGGAGGGGAAAAACCATGAATATGATTGAATCAATTGAAAGAGGATACATGAAAGAAGTTCCGGCATTCAATGTCGGCGACACAGTGAAGGTATCCGTAAAGGTTGTTGAGGGAGATAAGGAAAGGCTTCAGCCTTTTGAGGGCGTTGTTATCGCAAGATGCGGCGGCGGAATAAGAGAGTCTTTTATGGTCAGAAAGATATCTTTTGGCATTGGAGTTGAAAGGATATTTCCGCTGTATTCTCCAAGTATAGATAAGATTGAAGTGCTCAAACAGGGCTCTGTAAGAAGGGCTAAGCTTTACTATCTGAGAGGCAAAAAAGGGAAGGGCACACGTATAAAAGAGAAAGAAAGAGAATTTGTAAAACAAGAGGCTTAATGGATATCTACAGGTATGATGAATCTCTTAGGGAAAAGGGATTCAATAGGATTGCAGGGATAGATGAGGCTGGCAGGGGGCCGTTGGCAGGGCCTGTTGTGGCTTCTGCCGTGGTAATGCCGACTGGTAAAAAAATAAACGGACTGCGTGATTCCAAAAAAGTGCCCGAGGCGGAAAGAGAAAGCCTGTTTGATGATATATTGGGCTGCTGTATTGACGTCGGCGTAGGGATAGTAGATGCGGGGGAAATAGACAAGATTAACATTCTCAGGGCGACAAAACATGCGATGGAAAAGGCCATAAAAGCCCTTTCAGCGGAACCAGACCTTTTACTTATAGACGCCGTGAAACTGCCGCAGGTGCATATTAAGCAAATTTCTCAGATAAAAGGGGAATCCGTCAGCGCCTCTATAGCAGCGGCGTCAATAATCGCAAAAGTCACCAGGGACAGGCTGATGTGTCAATATCACGAAATCTACCCTGAATACGGCTTTAAGAAGCACAAGGGATACGGCACAAAAGAACATGTGGAAAAATTACTCAGCTATGGGCCTTGCCCTATTCACAGAAAAACCTTTGATAAGGTAATGGATTTAGCGCTGCCTTTTAAAGAGCAATAGAGCAACAGAACAGCAGGGCAGTAGAATTACTGCGCTATTGCTCTGCTGAGCTACTGCTCATGTTTTGAGGTGTTATGGAGCAGGAAAGAATAGATGAAGCGTTAGAGCTTGTATGGCTCCTTGAAGAAGAGGGGCGCACAGAGTTTAACAGGTTTAAATTAAACTCTGATGATGTTAATTTTGATGAGCTGGTTAATGAAATGATAAAAAATCACCTTATCCTTCTTACGGAAGATAAGGTCGGATTTACAGAAAAAGGCCGTATACTCGCAAAAGGACTTATACGCAGGCATCGTCTTGCAGAACAGCTTCTTACTGAGGTCCTTGAGCTTACTGAGAACTCCGTTGAAGCAGATGCATGCAAGATGGAACATATCCTTAGCGAAGAATTGACAGAAAGCGTCTGCACTTTTCTTGGACATCCTCCAAAATGCCCTCATGGAAAGCCGATACCAAGAGGCGAATGCTGCAAGAAATATAAAATAGAGATAGAACCGCTGGTTGTCAGGCTGATTGACTTTGAAGTCGGACTGAAAGGAAGGATTGTTTTTATAGTATCAACCGAAACATCAAGGCTTAACAGGCTCAGTTCTATGGGCATAACTGCCGGAAGCATAATAAGATTATTGCAAAAAAAACCATCTTTCGTTATTCAGGTTGAAGAGACGGCGATTGCAATTGACCCTGATATTGCAAAAGAGATATACATTAAAAAAGCCGCCTGAGATGCAGCGAAAAGTCTATATTCATACTTTCGGATGCCAGATGAATGTCCATGACTCTGAGAAAATGGCTGGCATTCTTAAGGCTGAAGGCTATACCGAGACTGCATATACTGAAGAGGCAGACCTCATAATCTTTAACACCTGCAGTATAAGGCAAAAGGCAGAACAAAAATTCAGAAGCGAACTCGGAAGGATAAAATTATTAAAAATCAAAAACCCGCTGCTTAAGATTGCTGTTGCAGGCTGCATTGCGCAGCAGAAGGGGAGGGATATACTTAAAAGGAACCCGCAGGTAGATTATGTGTTTGGCCCCCAGAATGTCCACAAATTAAGCAGCATGTTAACAGCAGATACAATGGTTTGCATTGAAGATAACCCTGAGATTCAACACACAGACATTCCCGCGGAGAGAAAGGATAATGTCAAGGCATGGGTATCCATAATGTACGGATGCAATAATTTTTGCAGTTATTGCATAGTGCCTTATACGCGGGGCAGAGAAAAAAGCAGGCCCAGTGAAAATATATATAAAGAAATACATGAACTGTCTGAAAATGGGTTTAAAGAAGTAACTCTGCTCGGCCAGAATGTTAACTCTTACGATAGCGATACGAATTTTGCCGGGCTCCTGAGGAAAATAAATGCCATAACGGGCATTGAGAGGATAAGGTTTGTCACATCACACCCGCGGGACCTTTCTGATGAACTGATTTTATGCATTAAAGAACTGCCGAAAATCTGCGGGCATATTCACCTGCCGCTTCAGTCTGGTTCAAGCAGGATACTCAAGCTGATGAACAGGGGATACACCTATGAGGACTATCTTGAAAAAGTCGGAAAACTCAAGGAATGCGTCCCTGACATTGCGATAACAACAGACATTATTGCAGGATTTCCATCCGAAACAGACAATGACCATTCTCTGACCATTGAAGCCCTCAAACGTATTGAATTTGACGGTATTTTTGCCTTTAAGTTTTCTCCACGCCCGGGGACAAAGGCAGCGGAGATGGATGACAAGATTTCTGAGAAGATAAAGTCGCTGCGGCTTTATGAGATACTCGGATATCAGGACGATATTACTTTAAGGAAAAATAAGGAACTTGAGGGGTCGCTTCAGGAGGTTCTCGTTGAGGGGGTAAGCAAAACAAACAATGGAAAGATAACAGGCAGGACAAGGACAAATAAAATCATCAATCTTGAGGGAGATGCGGCGCTTGTTGGAAGGTTAATCAATGTTGAGATTAGAAAGGCTCTGAGACACTCTCTTGAAGGCAGGCTCACGAATCAAGCCTAATAACACACAATAAACTTAGTATTATTAATAAGTTATATGGAATAAACATAGATTCTTCTTTATGTTTTTCAGCGCCGTCATTCATTTAGTCGCCTATGGTCTTGATTTAGAACCTAAAGTATAACTTTCAGAACTTATTGGAACTATTTTAAAACAAAGGACAATCATAAAAAGCATGGTTTTTGGAATACTTCACTGGATATAACAAATCAAGATATTTTAATGAAATCATAGAATTAAACAAATTTTTGAGCAATGTCTGCATCATTTGGGTGAAGGGTACATGAAATAAGTCCATCCTCGCGGAGCCCTTGTTTCCGTAAGGATTCAGGGCATTCAAGAGGGCAAGCATGTCGGCATCCCAATCTTTCGTCATAACTGATTGATTTTAAAGGTATTTCAGCCTGCCTAAAACTCATTCAAATCCGTAAAAACCTATACTGGCATTGGTCTGAGCAGGATTATATGCCGCATTAATAACAGCTTACTAACAACCTTTGTTTATAGCCTATGTCTGATAAGATATATTATGTTAAATCTAATTTAAAAGGAGATTGAAATGTCTTGGAAATTAGAAAAGCTCTCTGGTGATGACAATTTAACTGCTGTTTTTTGTCTTACTGTTCCCTCTGATGAATTAACTGTAACTTTTACTCGTCAAACCTTTCGCAAAGTCTTTGAAGGTGAACTTGGCTTTACTCCTCAGCGCACCGGTCATGTTTTGCGTCTTCTTAATCAGTTGTTCCCTATTCCGAGAAAACCTATAAAATTTGAAAATCGTTACAGTGATTTTGAACTTAAAGAATATCTTGAGTCTTTGGGGTTCTTTGTCGCTCGTAAAATTTCTAATAGAGTTGACCCTTATACAGCAATAACGTTACTTGAACAAAAAGGTTATCAGATTTTTGGGTATTTAGGTGATTCTTGCTATCGTTCACCTGAACTGAATTTTTCAAAAAATTAAGGGAGAGAAAAAGAAAATGAAAACTCCTTATCTTGAAGATAGTGCTTTAGCAGTTCTTGACGAATTAATTTTGAATCTTGTTGGTCTCCGCACTCAATTTTTTATTCTTCCTAATGAAATTATTTCCGAGATTTTGAATCGTGCGCATAACGATTTGATTGTTATTAAGGAGGGGGTGCAAAATGCTGGCTTATGATTCTGAATCTTTTATTCGCATTCTTACCGCTGTTGTTAACCGAGTCAATCAGATAGAGATTGAGCCTACGTTTTATTGTTCTTTTCTTTCCCTTCATCAGGAATTGTTGCAGGCCCGTCGTCTCGGTTGTTATAAAGCGTTAATTGCTCAAATAATTTCTGATTTGCAAAATGGAGTTTCCATTGAAAATTTGGAAGTGGGTCGCTCTGTGGATTCCGGAGCTTTTAGCAATAGTTTATTTTAAAAAAAAAAGAAAGGTGGTGAGAAAAAAAATGGAAACTGAAATGGTAGCGGAATATCTTGGCAAGCGTGTTCTGATTAGAAGTAAAAAGCTTTCTGTTTCGGTGATTGGTCGGGTTACAGATGTTGTATGTGATGTTCTTATTTTGCAGGGCTATTGTTTATGGGGTATTCGTTGTTCAGACATAACAGAGATTTCGCTAAGCGCCCTTGACGCTTAAATCAAATAATGAGGAGTGAGGTGTAATATGGAATTGACAATTGAGGGAAATATCTACAAGGTGGGTGTAACAAAAGACAAGAAAAGAGAAATCCTCGGCATTCTTGTTAAGCGTGCAGACGGGCAGGCTGATTCGCTAACAATATTTACCGACCGTCTCGGACATAAACCGAATACGGTTTTTAAGGGCAAGGTCTCTGCGTATTTTGACATGTGCAACGAGGTGGCGTTCTAATGTCCGCTGAATTAGCTCTTTACATTTCTGCGGGTTTTTTCTCTGTAATCTTGTTTTACATCTTGGGTGTTGGCTATGGCTTCATAGCTGGCATAATAAATTCAGATGAAAGGGGGTGAGAAAAAATGCAGGCATTA
>MNVK01000118.1 GCA_001871685.1 Nitrospirae bacterium CG1_02_44_142 | reverse complement strand
AGGAGCGTTGTCTTGTTCAGCTTCCGGAGATTGGAGCGGCAGTAAAGGCCCAGCCACGGGCAGAGAAGAATTAGGCAGAATAGCCCGAGGAACATCTAATCCCGGCTTAGGCAAAACATACAATTATTCTATGACTTGCAATTATCCCAAGGATAAAACTCTTTCCGACAGCGTCTCGGTCACAGTTTTCAAATATCCGGAATGCGATTTCTCGGCTGACCCGGCTGTGATAGAAGTTCTGCCCGCCACTTCCACTTTATCGTGGGATTGCCGATATTACGGAGGCACTCCTGACGAAGGTTCTGATTCAAGAATTGAATAAAATACTTGAAAATTCTTGAAGTCTTAACTATACTTTAAATATGCAAGGCAAATATAAACCATACATGAGGAATCTGGGCGGTAGTCTTAAATCGCTGGTAGGGAAGAGGCAGTCGGCGCTGATACTCGGGCCGCGGCAGACAGGCAAGACAACTCTGGTAAAGAATATCCTTTCTGTTAATAAAGATGTCATTACATATTCCCTTCAAGACCCCCGTATCCGCCTTGAAATGGAGAAGGACCCTTCTCTGATAATAAGACAATTAAAGGCGCGGCCCGGCAGGTCTATTGTTTTTATTGATGAGGCCCAGAAAGTCCCTTCAATATTTGACAGCATTCAATTGCTGATAGACGAAAAGACGGCTAATTTCATTATTACCGGCTCCTCCGCCCGTAAACTGAAAAGAAAGGGTATAAACCTGTTGCCGGGACGTGTAAAAGCCTACAGGCTCGACCCTCTTCTCTGGAACGAATGCGGCTGGATTAAAAAGGAAGCAACCGGCATATTGCCTATAGATAACATCAACAATCTTAAGCATTATACATTCGAGCAATCTCTTATATACGGGACGCTGCCCGGGATTGTGGCGTTGGATGATGACAAAGAACGCAGTGAGATGATAACTGCGTATACGCAAATATACCTTGAGGAAGAGATAAGGGCTGAAGCGCTGAGCAGGAAAATAGGGGCCTTCGGAAGATTTCTGGAGTTGGCGGCACAGGAATCCGGCACAAACCCCAATCTGACAAAGCTGTCCCTTGAGTCAGGGGTGAGCGTGCCTACAATTAAGGAGTTTTATAATATCCTTGAAGATACGCTTGTTGTAGAAAAGGTTGAGCCATACCTTAAAAATGCACGGAAAAGGATTCTCTCCTCCCCCCGATATTATTTCTTTGATCTTGGGGTCAGAAACGCACTGGCAAGGGCGCCGCTAACAGAAAATCTTCTGAATGTGGAAAAAGGCAAGCTGTTTGAACATGCCGTCATTCTTGAAATCATCCGCAGGATTCGCTCATTGAATCTGGGCTATAAAGTGTATTACTGGAGGACGTCAGGCGGCGCTGAGGTGGATTGCGTTATTGACACAGGCGCTGAAGTAATTCCCGTTGAGATAAAATCAGGCGAAAAGGTAAGATTGTCCGAGCTAAAAGGACTGGTGAGTTTTATTGAGACATATAAAAAATTGGTTAAGCGTGCATATGTGGTCACAAAGGGCAGGCTTCCTGAAAAATTAAATGAGATGATTACAACAGTGCCGTGGAGATATTTATAGTTCAATAGTGGAGCGCCAGAAAATTATTTATTTTTACCTGAAATTCTCGTTATAATAATAAAAGCAGTGAACAGTGTCAGTAAACAGTGTCTGTGTCAGTTTTCTGTGTCTGTTCACTGACACTAATAACAGCCACTGGGGAGGAAGAATGATTATCACAAAAAAGCGGGATTTTAAGGAACTGAGGGAAAACATAAAAAACTATAAGAGTTTTTTCCTTATAGGCTGCTCTGAGTGCGCAACACTGTGCGGAACCGGAGGGGAGCCTGAGCTTAAGGCTATGAAAGAGACGCTTGAGGCCGAAGGCAAGATAGTAACAGGCGGCATTGTTGCAAAGACAGGGTGTCAGGTTCTTGGGACAAAGACTGAGCTTAAGAAGAACAAAGACGAGGTTGATAAGGCTGAATGCATACTCACTATGTCATGCGGAGCAGGCGCTCAGGCTGCTGTTGAGATATTTGAGGACAAACCGGTTTTCTCTGCAAACGACAGCATGTTCCTCGGCAATATGACAAGATACCGGATGTTTGATGAGAGATGCTCATTGTGCGGGAATTGCATTCTTGACAAGACAGGCGGTATATGCCCGGTTACAGCCTGTCCGAAAGGAATATTAAACGGGCCCTGCGGCGGCTGCAAGGACGGCCATTGCGAGGTAAGCCCGGATATCAAATGCGCCTGGGTAAGGATATACGAGAGGATGAAGAAGCTTGATAAACTTCAGGAATTCTGTGATGTTACTTTAGAAGCAAAGGACTGGTCAGCGTCGCAGAAGCCAAGGGCGCTTACAGCGAGGGAGGAGAAAAAGAAATGAGCTTTAAGGACATTTTGAATTCAGGAAAATTCGCTGTAACGGCAGAGGCCGGCCCGCCCAAAGGCACGGATATAAAAGATATGCTCCACCACATGGAGCTTTTGAAGGGCAAGGTGGATGCTGTTAATGTTACGGACAACCAGTCCGCTGTGATGAGGATATGTTCAATGGCAGTATCCAAGATTGCAATGGAACACGGGCTTGAGCCGATATTCCAGATGACCTGCCGCGACAGGAACAGGATAGGGCTTCAATCAGACCTCCTTGGCGCAAATATACTTGGAATAAAGAATGTGCTCTGTATGACAGGCGACCATGTATCAGCGGGAGACCATAAAGGCGCAAAGCCTGTTTATGATGTTGAATCAGTTCAGCTTCTTAAGATTGTTGACGGCTTGAATAACGGAAAAGACATGTCAGGCAATGAACTCAAAGGCTCAACTGATTTCTTTCAGGGCGCGGTTGTAACGCCCGAGGCCAACCCGATTGAACCGCAATTGATAAAGTTTGAAAAAAAGATACGGGCAGGAGCAAAGTTTTTCCAGACGCAGGCGATATACGATATTGAGAAGTTCAGAGATTTTATGAAACATGCCCGGAAATTCCCGGTAAAGATTCTTGCGGGTTTTGTTGTCCTCAAATCAGCGGGCATGGCGAATTTCCTTAATAACAATGTCCCGGGAATCAGGGTTCCACAGGCATTGATTGATGAGCTTAAGGCGGCAGGCAAAGAAAAGGCGCTTGATACAGGCATGAACATCACGGCAAGGCATATAAAACAACTGAAGGAAGAAAAGATATGCGACGGCGTTCATATCATGGCAATCGGCATGGAAGACAAAGTGCCTGAGATAATGGAGAGGGCAGGGCTGCTTTAATGCCTGGCAAGTCCTGTTTTCCTGGCCGTCTCAGCAACTGCATGAGCTACTGAGGAGACGACCTTTCTGTCAAAGCCGCTGGGGATGATGTAGTCTTCGTGCAGTTCGTCGTCCTTTATTGTATGGGCGATTGCCTCTGCGGCTGCAAACTTAATCTCTTCATTTACGCCCTTGGCCCTTACGTCAAGCAGTCCCCTGAATATTCCGGGAAAACTCAGCATGTTGTTTATCTGATTCGGATAATCAGACCTCCCTGTTGCAAGAATACGCGCTATGGGAAATGCGTCCTCCGGAGCTATTTCAGGTTCAGGATTGGCCAGAGCGAATACAACAGGCTCTTTTGACATCTTCCTTATGTCATCTTTAGTTATTACATTGGGAACTGAAAGACCGATAAACACATTTGCATCTTTTAATGCATCTGAAATGCTTCCTTTTACATCTCTTGGATTAGTTTTTTTTGCGAGCGCCTTCTTATAAGGATTCATATCTCCCCTCCGTCCGTCATAGATTGCGCCTTTTCTGTCGCAGACTATTATATCCTTCACTCCATATAAAGAAAGCATATTGGCGTTTGCCATGCCTGCAGCTCCGGCTCCTGATATGACCACCCTGAATTTTTTTATATTTTTTTTCAGCAGCCTTGATACGTTTATAAGCGCGGCAAGCACAACAACTGCAGTCCCGTGCTGGTCGTCATGGATTACTGGGATGTCCAGTTCTCTCCTCAGCCTCTCCTCAATCTCAAAGCATCTCGGCGCTGATATGTCCTCAAGATTTATTCCGCCAAACGGAATGGAAATGTTTTTTACGGTGTTTACAATCTCATCCGGAACCGTTGTCTTAAGGGCGATAGGGAATGCGTCAATGCCTGCAAATTCCTTGAATATCATGGCCTTGCCTTCCATGACAGGCATGGCAGCCTCGGGCCCAATGTTGCCGAGTCCGAGCACCGCAGTGCCGTCAGTTACCACAGCAATTGAATTGCCCTTTATCGTATAGCGGAATAGATGCTCTTTGTTTTCATGGATGTCCATGCATACCCTGGCAACCCCGGGCGTGTATATCTTTGAGAGGTCATTGCTGTCTCTTATAGGCACCTTGTTGTGTATCTCAATCTTTCCGCCTTCATGCGCAGAAAAGGTCCTGTCCATGACCCTCAATATTCTTATGCCTGCAATGTTTTTTATGGAGGTTACAATATTTTTTTCGTGTTCCTCGTCACGGGCATTGACAGTGATGTCACGGATAATCTTTCCTTTTTCAACGCGTACTATATCAATTGAGCCGAGGTCTCCTTCTGCATAACTGATAGCGGTTGCAAGCTTTGCAAACATGCCGACCCTGTTGTCTATCTCAAAGCGGATTGTTATGCTGTAACTCGGGCTTGGGACGTGCGCCATAATCGTTCTCCTTTGAATATAGTTTTATAATCTTAATTATCTCATAAGACGATGGGATTTTTGAATGGAATAATTTTTGGCATTGCTGTAAATATTTGTAGTATAATCTGGATAGCATTTGCTTATTGCTGTCTTCACTGCAAAAGAGTCGGGGGAAACCCTGCGATTTTTAAAAAGCAGATTAGGGCGTGTGGCGGAGTTGGCAGACGCGCCAGACTTAGGATCTGGTGGGGCAACCCATGGAGGTTCAAATCCTCTCACGCCCACCATTCCCCTCTCTCGCGTTATTGTAAATAATTCAGATATTTATCTGAATCATTTGTTATAATCTCCATAGAGGAAAAAGGGGGACTGATGCTGAAAAAATATTTTCTGACGTCATGCGCTGCCTGCATATTAACATTCTGTTATTCAGGGGCCGTGTTTGGAGGCGATTATATCATCGCCAAATGGCGCCCCATTTCTTCAAAACACAAATTAGCAAGGCTCCAGAAAAGAGAGGCAACAATAACCATTAAGTATCAGGGGGGCGGCAGCAGGTTAATCAATAACAACTGCTTCCATGCAGTTTTTGAGGATGACTCTGCGTGTGATGGGACTTACGGAGACTTTAAAGACACAAGAATAGATTCAGGGCAGCGTGTTACAAGGAGAGTCTATTTCTGCGAAAACAAGTATAAGATTAAAGACATAACATATACCTGCAAGGATTCATTTTAGGTTTAAAATGAAGATATTAGTTAAAAATATCAGCGGAACAAACTGCGCCTGCGATGCGCTGATTCTCCCTTTTGTAGAAGGGGATTCAGAGTTTTATAAGGAATTTGGCACAGCCTTTCAGAAACAAATCAGGAAGGCATTCTCAAAGGAATTCCACGGCAAGCGGAACGAACTTCTTCTAATGCCTGCGCCGGAAGGGATAAAGCCTGAACGGATTTTGCTTGTCGGCCTGGGCAAAAAAAAAGAGGTATCTGCCGAGAACATAAGACAGGCGGGCGGAAAAGCAGCGGCGCATCTTTGCGGCCAGGGGATGAAGAAGATTGCTGTTTCCACAACTTTAATCTCATCCCTTAAACTCCCCCTTGTAAATCTTGTGGAAGGAGCTTTGCTCGGTTTATACACCTTTAACAGATACAGAAAAGAAAAAAACAGCAAAAAGGTAGAGAGCATTACGATACTCTCAAAGTCATCAAAAAGGCTTGCTGATGAACTTAAATGGACCAGAACCGTAATATCCTCTGTATATTTTGCAAGGGATTTGATAAACACTCCGTCCAATGACATGACTCCGTCAGACCTCGCAAATGCAGCGGTTTCTCTGAGACAAAAAAATCTCTCGGTTAAGGTTATGGAGAAAAAAGATGCAGAAAAACTTGGAATGGGAGCATATCTCTCTGTTGCAAAGGGCTCCAAAGAACCTCCGAAGTTCATTGTGCTTGAATATAAAGGCAGCAAAGGGAAACCTCTGGCTCTGATAGGCAAGTCAATAACTTTTGACAGCGGCGGCATATCGCTAAAACCTTCTGACGGCATGGAAAAGATGAAGTATGATATGGCAGGAGGCGCAGCGGTCTTAGGCGTGATAAAGGCTGCCTCTGCCTTAAAACTTCCAGTAAATCTTATCGGCATACTGCCGGCTACAGAAAATCTGCCCGGAGGCTCTGCAACAAAGCCGGGTGATATCGCAAGGTCCATCACAGGGAAAACAGTAGAGATAATCAATACAGACGCTGAGGGGCGCTTGGTTGTTGCAGATGCAATAGGATATGCAAAGCGTTTCAAGCCAAAGGCGATTATTGATATTGCAACCCTTACAGGAGCGTGTTCCGTTGCGCTCGGAAACGAGGCGATAGCGATGATGGGAAATGACAGGAAATTGCTTGATAAAATCAAAAAGTCTGCTGACAATACCTATGAGCGAGTATGGGAAATGCCTTTGCTTGATGAATACAAAGAGTATATAAAAAGCGATGTGGCTGACGTCAAAAACACAGGAGGCAAAAGCGGTTCATTGGTAACAGCGGCATATTTTCTCTATGAATTTGCAGAAAAAACGCCGTGGGTTCATCTGGACATAGCAGGCACTGCCTGGGTGGAGAAAGACAAGCCTTATATTCCAAAAGGCGCTTCAGGCATCTGCGTCAGGCTGATAATGGATTTGATAAAGAATTGGAAATAACTATTGCTTGATGTATCCCTCAACCAGAATGTCTTCGCCGATTCTTTTTAGAGTTATATTTTTTAGCTGATGCGCCTCTGAGAGTTTTCTGAATGCCTTTCCGCCGACAGACGGGAACGACTCTTTACCGCCGATAATCTTCGGAGCAATGAAAAACATGACCTTGTCAACTATGCCGTCTTCAAGGGCATAGCTGTTTAAGGAAGAGCCTCCTTCAATCAGCACAGATGCTATTCCCATCTCGCCGAGCTTTTTCATCAGCCAATTCAGGTCAACACGCTCTCCCTCGTAGTCAACTATCTTTACGCCTTTCTCTATTAAGCCGTTCATTTTATTTTTAGGTGAAAATCCCCCCATCCCCCCTTTACTAAAGGGGGGCGAGGGGGGATTACTGACTTCTGACTTCTGACTTTTTTTCGTAACTATTATCGTCTTAGGCGGAGTATTCAATATCTTCGCATCAATAGGAACCTCAAAGTCAGGGTCTATTACAATCCGGATTGGACTTCTCGTCCCTTTCTTTATTCTTACAGTTAACTGTGGGTCGTCAGCTTTGACTGTCCCTATTGCTGTCATCACAGCATCAACGCTGCCTCTTGTTTTGTGAACCAATTCTCTTGCCTTTTCTCCTGTAATCCATTTTGACTCGCCTTCAGGAGTTGCAATCTTTCCGTCAAGGGTCATTGCAACTTTTAATATCACAAACGGCGTCTTTGTTGTAATATATTTTGCGTAAGCCGCGTTCAGCCTGATTGAATCTTCTTCAAGAATTCCGGAGACTACATTTACGCCTGATTTGCTGAGTTCTTCTATCCCCTTCCCCGAAACCTTTGGATTAGGGTCTTTCATTCCTATGACAACTTTCTTTATCCCTGCCTTGATAATCGCCTTTGTGCATGGAGGAGTCCGCTTATCCGTATGACAGCATGGCTCAAGGTTCACATAAAGCGCTGCGCCTTTTGCCTTTTCCCCTGCTTTGTCTATGACAAGAGCCTCTGCGTGAGAAGCGCCGGGTTTTCTATGATAGTCCTCTGCGATGATTTTTCCGTTTTTGACAAGCACAGCGCCTACCATCGGATTCGGACTCGTCATCCCGCTTGCCTTTCCGGCAAGCCTCAGAACCCGTTTCATTATAGCTGTATCTTTCATAGGAGAATATTTATACCATTACACTTACTTCTTTGCATATGGCAGCAGTCCGCCCTTCAGAATAATCGCCTTCTGCCTGTCATTTAAATCTGATGCAGTCTCAAATACTATACCCTTTGTGATGTTCTCAACCTTATAAACCTGACTGCCGTTAAGTGCATTTATCATATCCTTAATAATAAGCCTGTCCCCCTTTTCCACTTTCTCATAGTCAGAGGGGTTTTTGAACTGTAAGGGCAGTATCCCGAAGTTTATGAGATTGGCCTTATGGATTCTTGCAAAGGCCTTTGCAATCACTGCCTGCAGCCCGAGGAACATCGGAGCCATCGCAGCGTGCTCGCGTGATGAGCCCTGACCGTAGTTCTCACCGCCTATGATAATCCCTCCGCCTTTTCCCTTTGCCTCTTTCGCCCTCTTGCTGAAAGCGGCGTCAATGACGCTGAATACAAACTCTGAAATCTTAGGTATGTTTGAACGGAAGGGCAGCGCCTTTGAGCCTGCCGGCATAATGTCGTCAGTTGTTATGTTATCTCCTGCTTTCAGTAAAACCTCTGCCTCAATCCTGTCTTTCAGAGGCTCTTTTATCGGAACATCTTTTATGTTTGGCCCCTTGATTATCTTCACATCTGAGGCGTCCTTCAGAGGAGGAATTATAAAACCCCTGTTTATAAGATACTTAGAAGGCTCTTCAAAGGTCTTTATTTTAATGCCTGATTCGCGGGAATCAACTATCTCTCCCTTAATTGCAAAGACAGCGCAGGATACAGGGCTTGCAAGATAAACAAACGCATCCTTTGTCCCGCTTCTTCCTTGAAAATTCCTGTTATACGAGCGGACTGATATCTGTCCGCTGCCCGGAGCGCCTCCCATTCCAATGCATGGCCCGCATGACGCCTCAAGCATTCTTGCGCCGGATGATATCATCTCTGCGATGAACCCTTCCCGTGAAATCATCTCATATACCTGCTTTGAGCCGGGATTTATGAGGAGGTTCACACCTTCAGAAACAGTCTTGCCCTTCAATATCAAGGCAACTGTCTTTAATGATTGATATGAAGAATTTGTACAGCTTCCGATACAGACTTGGTCAACCTTTGTGCCTTTAAGGCTTTTCACAGTAACAACATTGTCAGGGCTGTGAGGCTGCGCAATCATCGGCTCTATTGCGCTTAAATCAACATTTATTATCTCCGAATACTCTGCGTCATCGTCTGCCTTAATCTCTACCCAATCAGTTTCTCTGCCGACTGCTTTAAGATAGAATTTTGTCCTCCCGTCACTCGGGAATATTGATGTTGTTGCCCCAAGCTCTGCGCCCATATTTGTAATCACAGCCCTCTCGGGCACATTCAGGTCTTTAACTCCGGGGCCTCCGTATTCAAATATCTTTCCTACCCCGCCTTTTACAGTCAGCCTTCTTAAGATTTCAAGGATAACATCCATTGCACTAACCCACGGGCGATTGAGTTTTCCTGCGAGATTTATCTTTACGACCTGGGGCATTGTGAGTTCAAAAGGCGCTCCGGCCATCACTGTTGCGGCGTCAAGCCCGCCTACGCCTATGGCAATCATTCCCATTCCGCCGCCTGTCGGCGTATGGCTGTCAGCGCCGAGCGCGATTTTCCCCGGCGCGGCAAACTGCTCAAGATGAACCTGATGGCAGATTCCATTGCCGGGCCTTGAGAAGTATGCTCCGTATTTTGCGGCTGCGGTCTGAAGGAATTTGTGGTCATCAGGATTCATGTAGTCTGTCTGGAGCATGTTATGGTCAATGTAGGACACAGCAAGCGGAATTTTAACCCTGTCAAGACCAATTGCCTCAAACTGAAGCCATGTCATAGTGCCGGTTGCATCCTGAGTATATACCTGGTCAACGCTGAGCCCGACAGGACTGCCGGTTTTCAGCTCGCCATAGGCTTTATGCGCCTCAAAAATCTTCTCTACAATGTTTTTACCCACGCCGCACCTCGCATTTTCAGAATCAATTCATTTATTCTACATACTGGAAGTCAACGGAATCAACTTTTAATATGAGCCATCAGCCATCAGCTATCAGCCATAGCCGCCTGAATATCTCGTTGACGTCCTGAATGCCTGTAATATCTATCCAGCGTATATCCTCTTCCTTTTTAAACCAGGTAAATTGCCTCTTGGCATAACGCTTTGTGTTTCTCTTGATGAGCCTTATCGCATCTTCAAACGGTATCTCTCCGTTAAGATACATTGCAATCTCTTTGTATCCTATTGCCTGCAGAGCGGTGAATGGGTGAATGGGTGAATGGGTGAATGGGTGAATGGCTATTAATTTTTTCACTTCTTCCACAAACCCATTTTCAATCATCTTATCAACCCGTTCTTCAACCATTTTATAAAGTTCTTTTCTATCCCTTCTGAGCCCTATCTTTATAAATTTATACGGCAGAGGAGTTGTAAGTTTTTTCTGGAACTCCGAGATGCCTTTTCGGGTTTTAAGGCATATCTCAAGCGCCCTTATGATGCGCCTTGTGTCCGCAGGCATTATCTTTGACGCCGCCTCACTATCAAGTTCCTGCAAATAACTATAAAGTGAGCCGTCCTGTCCTTCCTCAAGAGAAGCAAGTTCTTCCCTGAGTTTCCAGTCAGCGGAGGGCCCGCTGAATATTCCCCTTGTCATCGCCTTTATGTAAAGCCCCGTCCCTCCGGCAACAATGGGGATTTTCCCTCTTCTGTGAAGCTCCTCTATTACCGGCGTAACATCTTCAATATATCTGCCGGCGCTGTAAGATTCAGAAGGTTCAACGATATCAATCATGTGATGCCTTACTTTTTCTCTCTGCTCCCTTGACGGCTTTGCAGTGCCAATGTCCATGCCTTTATATATTTGCATTGAATCTGCGCTGATTATCTCTGTGTCCAGAGCCTTTGCAAGAAGGATGGAGACCTCTGTCTTTCCGACGCCTGTCGGCCCTAATAAAATGATTACCTTATTCATAATTTTTTAAAATATGCTGGGGATTGTCTTTGAGCGGTTTTATTTTGCAGATATTCCACCCCTCTGTGTCCCCCCTTACCAAGGGGGGAATTAAAAAGGGGGTGAGGCAAAATACCTCGGAGGGCAAAGCCCGAGAATGAGCGAAAAGATTGTCCCCGGCATATTGTCCGAATTCATTTGTATCCTGCCTTCAACTGCCCGCATGCGGCAAGAATATCCTGCCCCTTGCTCTTTCTTATAAAAGTATAAATCTTGCCTCTCACAAGAATCTCCTGAAAGGCAAGAACCCTCTCATCAGAGGGCCTTTTAAACCTGCTTCCTGCAAATAGGTTGAAAGGAATAAGATTCACCTTTGAAGAAATCCCCCTGAGAAGCGTCACAAGCCTCTTTGCATCAGACAGAGAATCATTCATGCCGTCTATCATCACATATTCAAATGTTATCCTGTCCCTCGGAGATAAAGGAATTTTCCTGCAGGCGTCAAGCAAAACCCTGATGGGGTATTTCTTGTTTACCGGCATGAGCCTGTTTCTTACTTCATCGGAAGCCGCATTTAGAGAAACAGCAAGATTCACATGAGGCGCCTTTCTGTAAAGTTCTGAAATCGCAGGAGCTATTCCGCAGGTAGAAAGCGTTATCCTCCTCTTTGAAAAGCCCATAAACCCGGTTATCCTGAGAAGCGCCTCAACCACCTCATCAAGATTTAACAGCGGCTCGCCCATCCCCATAAAAACAATGTTTGTAATCCCCCCTGTGCCCCCCTTTAGTAAAGGGGGGTGAGAGGGGATTTTTGATTCTGAACTTTCAACTTCTAAATTCTCACTCTTAACTTTCATTACAGCAGTGAGCTGGTCAACAATCTCATGCGCCTTAAGATTCCTCTTGAACCCTATGCCGCCTGTAAGACAGAAACCGCATGACATGGCGCACCCGACCTGAGAGGAAATGCAGAGCGTGTGACGGTCTGCATCAGGGATGAGGACACTCTCTATGGACTCTCCGTCTTCAAGCCCGAATAGGAATTTTTCAGCGCCGTCTTCTGACGCCTGCCTTTTAAGCAGTTCAAGATTGCTTATATACGCTATATCTGAAAGCCTTTTCCTTAACTCTCTTGAAAATTCGGTGATATTTTCTATTGACTCGGCTTTTTTTTCGTATATCCAGTGAAGTATCTGTTTTGCCCTGTAAGCAGGAAGCCCCTGCTCTTTTACGAACTCCTCCATTGCAGCTTTGCTCAATGCCTTGAGATTGATTTTTGACATGATTAATTATAACAAGCGAGAGAAGTTAAAAGTTAGAAGTTAAACGTTTTTAAAGGCCTTAACTCTCAACTCTTAACTTCTTTAAAAGGTTGCTTTTTGGGTCTTTTTTGCTTTATCCTTAATAATATGGTTCTATAAAAAAATTCCAAGAGAACCTGATAAAGGAGGTTATTGTGATAACAATAACAGATACTGCCGCAGAAAAAGCAAAACAGCTGCTCACAGCAGAAGGAAAAGCCGGCTGGGGGCTTCGCGTATATACTGCCGGAGGGGGATGCTGCGGCCCCTCTTACGGAATGGATATAGATGAAAAGCCGGGAGATAACGACGAGGTCGTGGAGAAAAACGGGTTAAAGGTCTTTGTTGACAAAGACACATCAAAAAAACTTGAAGGCATGAACATTGACTTCATAGATGATGGCGGAAAACAGGGCTTCGTCATTACAGGCGGAGGCGCTCCGTCATGCGGCCCCGGCTGCACGAGCTGCGAATAAATCTATGTTCCCCTTACACAGACCGCGAAGGTTGAGAAAGAACGAAGTCATTAGGAGAATGGTGAGAGAAACCTCGCTTTCTCCTGATGACTTTATATATCCGCTTTTTGTTACTTACGGTAAAAACATCCACAGAGAGATAAAATCAATGCCGGGATGTTTTCAGGAATCTGTTGATAAGATTGTAAAACACGCAAAAGAGGTTTACTCGCTCGGCATACCTGCGGTGATACTTTTCGGGATTCCCGAACACAAAGACGAAACAGGTTCAGGCGCCTATGACCCTCACGGAGTCGTGCAGAAGGCAATAAAGGCAATAAAAGATAAGGCGCCGGAACTCTATGTCATAACTGATGTGTGCATGTGTGAATACACAAGCCACGGCCACTGCGGGATACTTGAAAAAGGCGGTGTGAAAAATGACGCCACACTTGAGCTTCTTGCCAGAGAGGCGGTATCTCACGCAAGGGCAGGAGCAGATATGGCAGCGCCGTCTGACATGATGGACGGAAGGGTAAAGGCGATAAGAATTGCGCTTGATTCAGAAGGGTTCTCAGAGATGCCAATCATGAGTTATGCGGCAAAATATGCATCGGCTTTTTATGGGCCGTTCAGGGAAGCCGCTGAGTCCACCCCTAAATTCGGAGACAGACGCTCGTATCAGATGGACCCGGCAAACAGAAGAGAGGCGTTGAAAGAGGTTGCTCTTGATATTGGAGAAGGCGCTGATATTGTAATGGTAAAACCTGCGCTCGCATATCTGGATATTATTTCTGATGTGAGAAATGCGTTCAATGTCCCTGTCGCTGCCTACAATGTAAGCGGCGAATACTCTTTGATTAAGGCTGGCGCTAAACTCGGATGGATTGATGAGAAACGCGTTATGATGGAAGTTCTCACCTCAATAAAACGCGCAGGCGCTGACCTTATCCTCACCTACTTTGCTAAAGACGCAGCAAAGATACTGAATAAGTAGTTCTCGCTTGTGCACCTCCGCAATTTTGTATTTCCAGTCTTCTGCATTTTTGCACTACTGCACTTTTGAACTGTTACTGGTCAGGGTTACAAGATATAATTAGAAGTAATTTTTCATTAAGGAAATCTGCTATACTTGTTTCACATGAGCGCAAAGACCATTTATGAACGATTTCTCTGGTTTGACCATAAGGCCAGGACAAAGAGATATCCCAACACTACAGCGCTTTCCAAAGAATTTGAAATATCTCCCAAGACCGCCCAAAGGGACATTGAATTCATGCGGGACAGGCTGAGATGCCCGCTGTTATATGACCAGAGCAGAAAGGGCTATTGTTATCGGGATGAAACTTTCTCCCTGCCCATGATTTATCTTTCCTCTGAGGAATTATCCTCACTCCTGATAGCAAAAAAGATGCTTCAGGGAATTGGCGGAGATTTTATAAAGCAGGAGCTTTCTTCTGCCATAGATAAAATAACAGGCATCCTGAAAAAGCACAGCCTCGCAGAAGATGAACTCGAAAATACCCTGTCCTTCCAGATGGTAGAATATTCTCCGGCTCCTGAGGAAATTTTCAAGGTAGTGTTAAATAGCTGCATAAAGACAAAATGCCTTAGTTTTACTTATTATTCTCCTTCAAGCGATGAGAGGATTGAAAGGACTGTTGACCCTTATCACCTTCTTAACTATATGGGAACCTGGTATCTGATTGCCTATTGCCATTTAAGAAATGAAATCAGAAGTTTTAATATGGTAAGGATAAGCAGCGTTAAAGCTATGGACAGGATGTTTGCAGTACAAAAAGGCTTTGATATTAAAGAGTATCTCAAGTCCGGGTTTGGGATTTATAAGGGCAGCTCCCTAAAACAGGTAACTCTCAGATTTTCTCCGCAAAAATCAAAATGGATTAAAGGCCAGATATGGGATAAAGACCAGAAAGAAAAAGTCCTGAAAGACGGCTCAATTGAATTAACCTTCCCGGTTGCAAGCTATGCAGAAATCATGATGGAAATTTTGAAGCACGGTTCTGATGTAGAAGTAATCAAGCCTAAAAGCCT
>MNVK01000076.1 GCA_001871685.1 Nitrospirae bacterium CG1_02_44_142 | reverse complement strand
TTGAGGCAATGCCTGATCGCCTCTTACAGGGCAAATGGCGAAGCCGAAATTGGCTGATTGCCCTGAAAAAGACTGAAAGGAGCAGTAACGATGGCAAAGAGACCCAGAAGGAACCACAGCGCATTATTTAAGGCAAGGGCAGCGGTGGAGGCACTGAAGGAAGGACAAACCATAGTAGAGCTGGCAGAGAGGTTTCAGGTGCATCCCAATCAGATCACGGAATGGAAGAGACAGTTACTTGAGAGGGCACAGGTAGCGGTATGAGGCGGAGCAGCTTATCACTTAAAAACTGCTTTAGGCTGTCTAAACAAACTAGGCCACCTCAGACTTCTCAGAAAAGACAACAGCATGTTATTTATCAGAAAGCTGAAACATATGAGACTGCTTTACAAAAAGAGCCTTATTACATTCGAAAAATTAAACGCATCTGTTCAAAGCTGGCTCGGACACGCAAAACATGCGGACAATTATGGATTGAGATGTCGCATATTGACATCCAAGATTCAATCAGGCTTTTTGAAGCCTCTCTTCCAAAAAGGCACTTAGCAGTGCGGTATATTGCGTAAAAGGGCAAAGGAGCATAAATAGGGACAGCGACCGGTTTTGACCGGTAAATTTACCTATGCTACCTGAAGTGTCAGCCCTTCAATCCTTGAAGCCCTGAGTTTTTCAACTCTTACATAAACGACTGCCTGACCGGGTTCTTTATTTGACGCGGCAAGTTCTATATTCTTCTCTGCAAGTTCCTTGTCATAGTCAGGCACCAAAACAATCATGGCGTTATCAGGGATATTATCTTCTATCTCAGGGTGTTCAAGAAGATATAATTCAAATTCCGTAGAAAGCTGCTGATTTTTTTTGAATACTTCTTCTCTTGTCATTTTTTTATCCTCCTGAAATATCTCTCTTTATATCTTCCCCAATTTTCATTGATGTCTTTATCAGCCATAAGCAATGCCTCATTAAAATCGGTTATGCCAATAAATATTTTTTCCGAACTTCCATCCGGGTTTGTCAGGTCTTTATGAGCATAACCATGTGCTGTATCATATCTGATTACAGGCATCCATTTATTATCATATAGAATTTCATACTGAACGACAAACCCAAAAACTTTTCCTTTCTCAGCCATGTGTTCATGCCTTTTTCTATCTTTATCCGACAGCATGAAGGTATAGATTTTTCTCTTCATATTGTATCGTATTATATCAGATAAAGGCTATGGAGCAACACACGGCCGGTAATGCCCTGACTTTTTAGGTAATTTTGCGCGTGGGTAATTTTACCTTGACTCTATAGGCATGTAGTCTTTAAGATTTTGATAACCCTGCCTATTCTTCCTAAATTAAGGGGAAGACGAGGAGGGTTAAAGAGAGAGGATTTATGATAAAAATATTTATTTCCGTAATTTTGAGTTTATTCCTAATCCCTAATCTTTATGCCGCGCAGTCCACGATTTTAGAATCAGACGGCTACGCCTGCATGGGAGAGGACAAGTCAATGAAGGATACAGAGCGCGCTGCAATAGCTGATGCAAAGGATAAAGCGTCAAAGAATGCATCCACTTATATCAAGGGCGAGACAAAGTTAAAAGACGCGCAGTTGGCTAATGACATTATAGCGGCTTATAACAGCGCCACAGTTGTGGTTGACAAGGAAATTGAAAAAGGCTGGTATACTGACCCGTCATTGGGCAAGTGCTACAAAATAAAGATAAGGGCAAATGTTATACCCGATGAAAAAGCGATGAAAAAAACCTCTCAGGAAACGATTGATGACCCGTCTGCGCCTTTAAATGTTCAAATCTGGACGGACAAAAAAGAATACAAGACCGGCGAGCAGATAAAAATATATATCAAAGGCAATAAACCATTCTATGCAAGGGTGGTATATAAAGACGCTTCAAAACATCTTCATCAGCTGCTTCCGAATCCATACAGGGATGATAATTACTTTAATGGCGGGGTTGTCTATGAAATCCCGTCCGGCAAAGATAGGTTTGAGCTTGAGGTAGACCCGCCGTATGGCGATGAGAGCGTAATAGTCTATGCAGGCACTTCGCCGCTTGGTGATATTAATCTCAAGGCTGAAGGCGGCATTTTTCGGATTGTAACAAAGCCCAAAGACATCGGTTCCAAGACTCGCGGCGTTGTGCTCAAAGAAAAAGGGACTGGTAAAGATATCAAAAACCATGCTGAATTCTCTGAAACAGGCACAGATCTGAAGACAAAAAAATAAAAGAATATGATGTCATCTGTATAGGAGTTTTAAGGATATGAAGTCTTTTGACAGCATAAAAAAGGAGGAGACATGGAAGACATAAGGCTGCTTAAGAATCTCAATTTATTTAAGGGGCTTGCGACGCTTGATGTCGTAAAGATAAGCAAGCTGGTCAGGAGGGTTAACTTTGAGAAGGGGCAGGACGTTGTGAAGGAAGGAACCGCCTGCGATTCAATATTCTTTGTAAAGGAAGGCTCTGTAAGCGTAATAAGGCAGGGCAGGAAGATTGCATCCATCGGCGTGGGACATCCTGTCGGCGAGGTATCCTTCGTGGATAAGGGGCTGAGGTCTGCGACGGTTGTTGCAAACGCGGATTGCACTTTGTTAAAGGTGCCGGTAAGCGCGCTTGAAAGATTGATGAAAGAGGATAAAGACATGGCAAATAAGATATATAAATCCCTTGCTGTGACACTTGCCGAGAGGCTAAGGGATACAAACGATTCGCTTCTTCTGACAAAAAGCTAACCGTTCAGCAGGAACGAAACAAGAATTTGCTTGATATTCAAATATAGCAAGCATAAGAGGTATAACTAAAATTTTGAGAAGGGACAACAGCGACCGTTTAAAAAGAAAAGATAGGACGTAAATGAGTACCAAGGCGCTACATGGAATCGCGCTAAACCGCCACGCTCCCATGAGCTTGTTCGTTAATTACCAATTGAAACATTCAGTTATAGCGTCTCCTTAAAAATGTTTGGTACTGTGAGTAATCCTATTATAGAATATGGCTCTTTTCTATAGGGCACTTTCTGTGAATTCTTTGAGGTGTGTTAAACAGCGCCTGTCGCTCTTCAAGAAATTGCAAATAACTATCAACATCTTCCGTGCCGGCAGAACTGCGTCTATTCCGCCTCATGGTTTCAGTGGCAGTGTTAAATTCCTCTAATTCGGAATCCGTAATATCACCTAAAACTAAGGATTTTCTCATATGCTTTCTCCATATCAGTTATCTTACACACAACAAGTTATATATCTATATTCCTCGCCTCTAAGGCGTGCTTTGTAATGAAATCCTTGCGCGGCTCTACCTGGTCGCCCATGAGGATAGTGAATATCTCATCTGCCTGCACCGTGTCTTCTATCTTTACCTGAAGGAGCGTCCTTTTCTCGGCGTCCATTGTTGTGTCCCAGAGCTGTGTCGGGTTCATTTCTCCAAGTCCTTTGTATCTCTGAATCGTGAGTCCTTTTTTGGCAACGCTGAACACATAGTCCAGAAGCTCTGAGCTTGAACCAAGCTCTTTTATACTTTCTTTGGTCTCTGCCCTATACGGCGGCTCGCCAATATCTTTTATAATGCTGTAGCTGTTTTCAAGCTCTTTGAATTCAGGGGACATCAGGAAATTCATGTCTATCAGGACTTTCTTGTTATGCCTTCTTATCTCAACGCTGTATGCCTGATGTTCTTCGTCAGGATTAATTTCGCCTATGGCAATGTCAGGCATTTTCTCTATCACAGCTAAAAGTTTTTCAACCGCCCTTTGGTCTTTCAGCGTCTCTTTATTTATCCCAGCATTTAAGATAATCTTTAAAACATCCGTGTCTTTTCTCCTTCTGCTGAACCATTCCATCAGCCGCTCAAACCTGGAAAGTCTTTTTAGATGGGAGATTAGCGCCTTCCCTTTTACAATCTGCCCTTTTATTGGAACAGCGAGGTCGTCTGCGGCAAGCTCAAAGAGCATGTTCTGCATCTCTGTCTCGTTCTGGATATATTTTTCTGCCCTTCCTTTCTTGACCTTAAACAGGGGCGGCTGTGCAATGTAAAGATAGCCGTTTTCTATAACCTGCGGCATCTGCCTGTAAAAAAACGTGAGCAGGAGCGTCCTTATATGCGCGCCGTCAACATCAGCGTCTGTCATCAGGATTACCTTGTGATAGCGGATTTTTGATATGTCAAATTCTGTATCAATGCTGGTCCCAAGCGCTGTTATGAGAATTTTTATTTCTTCGGAGGCAAGCATCTTGTCAAACCGAGCCTTTTCAACATTCAGTATCTTTCCTCTGAGAGGCAGTATAGCCTGAGCGCGCCTGTCGCGTCCTTGCTTGGCAGAGCCGCCTGCAGAGTCTCCCTCAACAATAAATATCTCGGATAAGGCCGGGTCTTTTTCAGAGCAGTCCGCAAGTTTTCCGGGCAGTCCTGTGTCGTCAAGAATCCCTTTTCTCCTTGCAAGTTCCCTCGCCTTTCTTGCCGCATCTCTTACCCTTGCCGCCTGCACAGCCTTTTCAATAATCTTCTTAGCGACAGAGGGGTTTTCCTCAAAATAGGCGCCGAGCGTGTCATTGACTATTGACTCTATTATTCCTTTTACCTCGCTGTTCCCGAGCTTCATCTTTGTCTGGCCTTCAAACTGGGGATTGGGCAGCTTAACGCTTATAACCGCAGTAAGCCCCTCTCTTATATCATCTCCTGAGAGCCCTTCTTTGCCGTTCTTCAAAAGCCCCGAGGATGCGGCATAGCTGTTGGCTGTTCTGGTGAGGGCGGATTTGAATCCTATGAGATGCGTTCCGCCTTCTTTTGTGTTTATATTATTTGCAAATGTGAAGATGTTTTCTGCATAGCTGTCATTGTACTGAAGCGCAATCTCTGCGATAATTCCATCTTTTTCTCCTGATATATATACAGGTTTGGGATGAAGCGGAGTTTTGTTTTTATTCAGAAGTTCAACAAAGGAAATAATTCCTCCTTCATAATGGAACTCCTGTTTTTTGTCTGTGCTTTCATCATATATGGAAATCTTAAGCCCGTTGTTAAGAAACGCCATCTCTCTTAACCTCTGGGAAAGAACATCATAGCTGAATTCAGTTGTCTCTTCAAATATCTCGGCGTCTGGCTTAAACGTAATCTTCGTCCCTCTGCTTTTTGTCTTCCCGACAAGAGCAAGAGGGCCTGAAGGTTTCCCCCTGTCAAAATGCTGCTGAAACACCTTTCCGTTTTGCTTTATCTCAACCTCAAGCCATTCAGACAGGGCGTTTACAACAGAGACTCCGACGCCGTGAAGTCCTCCTGATATCTTGTATGCCTTTGCCTCAAATTTCCCTCCTGCATGAAGCTCTGTAAGCGCAATCTCCGCCGCTGTCCTTCCTTCCGGATCTCTGGGATGCCGGTCTGTAGGTATGCCCCTTCCGTCATCTATCACAGTGCAGCTTCCGTCGTGGTGGAGTGTTACCTCTATATTTTTACAAAAACCGGCCAGGGATTCATCAACGCTGTTATCCACAACCTCATATACAAGATGATGCAGTCCCTCGGGGCCTGTTGAGCCTATGTACATCGCAGGCCTTTTTCTTACAGCGCTGAGGCCTTTCAATATCTTTATGTCCGATGCGCCATAGGACTCTACATCGTTATTTATCTGTTCTTTTTCTTCCATTAATTCCTCTCTCTTATGGTTGTTGGGGATTAGGGTTTTGGGATTGGTAAAAAAGCCTTCGCTAACAACTAATCCCTGACCCCTAAACCCTTTTTTATACTCTCATCGGCATTATCACACATCTATAGCTCGCATCCTTTTCTTCTGTTAAGAGGGTCGGGCTTAACGGATCCTGAAGTTCAAAGACAACCTTTTCTCCGCTCATGGCATTCAAAGCGTCTATCAGATACCTTGCATTAAATCCAAGGGAAAGCGCTTCCCCTTTATATTCAACCTTCACCTCGTCTTTTGCCTCGCCGAGGTCCGGGTTTGAGGCAGAAAGGACAAGCGCTCCATCTTCAATATCCACCTTGATGGCATTGCTCTTTTCCCTGCTCATTACGGAGACCCTTCTCAGCGCTTTTATAAATTCATCTCTGCTTATTATGACTTTCTTTTCATTGCCTGAGGGGATTACCTGTTCATAGTTCGGGTATGTCCCTTCTATCAGCCTTGTTAGAAACTCCACTTCCTCTATCTTAAACATTACATGGCTTTTGCCTATGATAACCGTAATGTTCTCGGTATCTCTGTCAAGAAATCTTCTGATTTCCGCCGCCGCCTTCCGAGGGATAATCACTTTTTTCTCTTCTTTTAACGGAGTGTTTATCTTCCTGCTTATGCATGACAGTCTATGGCCGTCTGTGCCGACAACAGTCATTTCACCGCTGTCTTTTTTTGCATGAAAGAGCAGTCCGTTCAGGGTATATCTGGTATCGCTCTCTCCTGCGGCATAAAGACTCTTTTCTATCATCTCCACCAGGTTTTTTGTAGCTATCTGAGCTTCTTCTATATTTTCCATCCCGGGCCAGGCGGGAAATTCGTCTGCTGAGAGGCAGGCAAGCCTGAATTTGCTCCGTCCCGCATTCACTTTGAGCCACTGTCCGTCTTCGGACTCCATAGTGATGTCTCCGTCCACCTCTTTCACTATCTCAAACATCTTCCGCGCCGGGATGCAGAGTTTCCCTTCTTTTTCAACTTTTACTTGAATCGGTTCTTTTATTGCCGTCTCAAGGTCAGTGGCAATAATGTATGCCTTCTTTTTTCCGGCGTCTAAAAGGAAGTGGCTCAGCACAGGCATCGTATTCCTCTTTTCTACAATATTCTGGATGTTTGAAAGCTTTTCCTGCAGTTCCTCTTTTGAAACACTCAGCTTCATAACCCCTCCTTAAGGTTTTATTTTACGCAACAGGGTTTCTACCATCCTGTTAAAATTCTCGTCTTTTGCCTTTCTGTCTTCTACCTGCTTGCAGGCGTATATTACCGTTGCATGGTCCTTGCCTCCCATGCCCTTGCCGATATCGTTGAGCGAGCACCCTGTAAGCTGCTTGCTCAGATACATCGCTATCTGCCGGGGCAGCGCTATCTCCTTGGTCCGCTTCCTCGCTTTTATATCCTGCATTTTTAAGCCGAAATATTCGCAGACTGTTTTTAGTATCTGCTCTGTTGTTACCGGCTTTTCATCCTGAATAAAATCCTTTAAAACCGCCTTTGCCATCTCCACATCTATCGGGCTTCCCGTAAGGGCCGCCTGCGCCCCGAGCCTGATAAGGCAGCCTTCCAGTTCCCTGACGTTTGTCTTTACTTTTGCCGCAATAAAATTTATAACGTCGTCTTTCAGGTTTAGCCTTTCCATTGCTGCTTTTTTATGTATTATTGCCACCCTTGTTTCATATTCCGGCGGTTGTATATCAGCGATAAGTCCCATACTGAAGCGGGACCTGAGCCTGTCTGTGATAGTCTTTATCTCCTTTGGGGGCCTGTCGCTGGAAATGACTATCTGTTTCTGCTTTTCGTAAAGGGTATTAATAGTATAAAACAACTCCTCCTGTGTTGCCATCTTATTTTCTACAAACTGGATATCGTCTATAAGGAGCAGGTCCACATTCCTGTATTTCTTTTTTAACTCTTCTGTTTTTCCGTGCCGCACTGCCGATACCACCTCGTTCGTAAACTGCTCTGACGGCACATAAAGCATATTACAGTCTTGCTTGCTGTCTATGACGCTGTTGCCTATTGCGCTGATTAGATGCGTTTTCCCCAAGCCAACACCCCCATAAATGAATAACGGATTGTAAACCCTTCCGGGCGCTTCTGCCACTGCCTTTGCCGCGGCCTGGGCAAATTGATTGCTCTGTCCGGTTATAAAGTTTTCAAAGGTATATTTTGGGTTAAGGTATATTCCTCTATTTGCAAGCCGCGTTTTTCTGCTTTCTAACTTGGCTTCTATCCGCTTTATCTCTGCCACTTGTTTTTCGGCAATCCTATATTTTAATGTTACGGCGCGGCCAAGTATTCCTTCCAGTGTTTCATTTATGAGGGTTGGATAATAATCCTCTATCCATTCTTTAAAAAATCTGTTCGGCACCTCTAATGTGAACTGCTGCTCTTTGAGCTGGACAGGCCTTATAGGCTTAATCCACAATTCAAATATATTGGTTCCGATTTTTTCTTCTATTTTTAAAAGGCTTTTCCCCCAAATCTCTTCTAAAGTCATTTCCCAACCCTCAAAGTTATTAACAGTTTATCAACAAGCGTTAGTAATTCCCTATGGGAGGCGCATTATTATATCGCATCTCTTAAACTACAAGCAAGAAAACTGTTAGTTTTATTGTTAATATTTTGTTCTTTTTTTCTGTCGTCTTCTCTTGTTAAATATATTGCCGCCTTTCTATATATTTTATAAACAATAAAAACTCTTTTAAAAAAGCAGGTTTATACATATTTATACTTACTAACATCCTCTACCTCTACTACTAAAAAGATTATATATATAAGAAGAAGTAGAGCTTACGGATTCTTTATTCTCTTTTCTAAAAATGCCTGTATAAATTTATCTATGTCTCCATCAAGGACTGAATCCACATTCCCAATCTCAATAGAGGTTCTGTGGTCCTTGACAAGCCTATAAGGTTGAAGAACATAAGACCGTATCTGGCTTCCCCATGCTATCCCTTTCTTATCTCCAATAATATTTTCCATTTTATTTTTTTGTCTCTTAAGTGAGAGGTCATAAAGACGTGATTTAAGTATCTTCAGAGCTATTTCTTTATTTTTATACTGTGAGCGTTCATTCTGGCAGGAAATGACTATACCTGTGGGTATATGGGTTATTCTGACAGCAGAGGATGTTTTGTTCACATGCTGTCCGCCTGCGCCGGACGCCCTGAAGGTGTCAATCTTTAAATCATCTGCTTTTATTTCTATAGTTATATCATCTTCTATTTCCGGATAAACAATAACTGCGGCAAAAGAAGTATGCCTTCTTTTATTTGCATCATAGGGTGATATTCTAACAAGCCTGTGGACTCCAGCCTCGGCTTTGAGAAAGCCGTAAGAATAAGGGCCGCTGACTGTAAATGTTGCGCTCTTTATACCTGCCTCTTCTCCGGGCAGGAGGTCTACAACCTGAGTCTTAAGATTATGTTTTTCCGCCCAGCGCAGGTACATACGCAATAGCATCTGGGCCCAGTCCTGACTTTCAGTGCCGCCTGCGCCGGGATGAATAGACACAATTGCATTGTTCTTGTCCAGCTCTTCGGACAGCAGGTGCCGCATTTCCAGTTCATCTATCTGCGTGCGCAGACCTGTAATCTCTTCTTGAATCTCCTGAAGAAAGACCGCTCCTTCTTCCTCATCCAATATTTTTATGGATTCCTCAAGGTAATCTGCCTTGTCCGACAGCGCTTCAAAGGGGAAAACTATGTCTGCTATGTACGCCTTTTTCTTATGGAGTTCATGCATTTTGCGCGGAGAATCCCACGAAGAAGATAGGGAGAGTTCTTTGTCTATATCTTCTATTTCCTGTTTAAGTTTTGGGACATCAAAGATACCCTCTAAGGGCTTCTATCTTTGCGCTTAAGGCTGAAAGCTCTTCTTTAAGTTCTGACTGCGCTGCCATATTGCCTCCGGGATACATTTATTAATAATAAAACTGTTATAACAATACACAGATACGAAAACAGGTCGCCGTAGCGTGAGTAAAAACTCCTCCTGGCGTCAGTCACTATATCCATTGTCATAGATGTTCTCTGAAACAGGGATGTTTTCCCCAGTATTTTCCCCCTGCTGTCAATAAAACCTGAAATTCCCGTATTCGCGGCCCTGATTACCGGCTTTCTGTTTTCAACAGCTCGGAACACAGCCACGCTGAAATGCTGATAGGGCCCCGATGTTGTTCCAAACCAGGCGTCATTGGTTATGGTTACCATAAAATCCCCGCCGTGCGAGTACGTTTTTCTTACCAGTCCCGGGAAAACAACCTCATAACAGATAAATACGCCGAAACTCCCGTATGGCGTTTCACCCCTGAGTTGGTGTTCCCCCGGCGCATAATCCCCTATACCCGAAACAAGCTTGTCCAAGAAAAACAGAACTTTTCTAAAGGGGACATATTCACCGAATGGGACTAAATGTATTTTATCATAAATTAACGAAGGTTTTCCATCTGGCGCAAGGAGGATAGCGCTGTTTGTCAGAAGATTTTTACTGTCGGCGCTGTCTCCATCAGCAGATTCTCTAACGAGGACGCTGCCGAATAAAAGATAAGTATTCAAGGTCTGCTGAAAGCTTATAAGTTCCTGAGTAAAGGCCCTGTCGGAATTAAAATAAAAAGGCGCCGCGGTTTCCGGCCAAACAATTAATGCAGGAGAAAGGACAGCGGCTGCCTGCGTTATGTCCTTGTATGTATTGAAGACTTCACGCTGATAAGCCAAGTCCCATTTTCTATCCTGCTCTATATTCCCCTGAATAACGCTTACCCTGACAGTCTTGCCGACAGGGGCTTCATCTAAACGCCGGAATCCATAGAAAAATACAGCGGCAATAAAAACAAAAAGCAGGGAGAATCCGATTACTGTATGGGAAAGCGGGAAAAGGGGCATGGAGCGAAGACGTTTTTTGATTATGAAAAAATCAGCAATAGCTCCGTTTACAGCTACAATTAGAAAAGATACTCCGTAAATCCCCGTAACGTCGGCAAACTGTATTACAGGTAAAAACAGATACTGGGAATATCCAAGACTTGACCATGGAAATCCGGTTAAGGCATAGGAACGCAGGAACTCAAGGGTTACCCATAAGACCGGCGCTATAAAAAGCGCGGGCAGGCGGGTAGTTGCAATCTTCCATGCAAAAAGCGCCGCAAAGACTCCGGTATAGAGGCTTAGATACAGGCATAGGAGAAAGACGAGAGCAAGGCTTGGGATTAAAGGGACGCCGCCATAGTGGTTTATTGAATGATATATCCAGTACAGCGTGCCAAAAAAATAGGGGATGCCGAGATAAAACCCCGCGCGAAATGCCTCTGACGGCTTTTTATCCATGAGTGAAATTAAAAAGGGCGTAAGCGCAATCCATGCAAGGAAGAAAAAATCAAAGGTCGGAAAACAAAACAGGAGAAGAGTCCCTGAAAGCATAGAGGGCCCGTAAGTATGGAGTTTCTTTGCTATAAAAGTTCTCATGCCTTGACAATAAAAAACTTAAAAGTGTAAAGTTAAAACTTAAAAGTGAACTGAGCAAGGTTGCATTTAAGGTTTAACTTATAAACTTGCAACTTTTAACTCTAAACTTAATCACACGGGCAGTTAGCTCAGTCGGTAGAGCAGAGGCCTGAAAAGCCTCGTGTCCGCAGTTCGATTCTGCGACTGCCCACCATGATTTTATTCTTATGGTTAATGTTGAGTCAAGAATAATCGCAACCCTCCATATTATTGTAAAATCCTGAAGATAACAAAAACCTTTGTAAAGGGGAAAGATGGCCGAGATTATAGAGAAGAAGACGTTATGGCAGGGGAATTTTTTAAAGAGCGTGGGCATTGTATACAGAGATTCAGCAGGCGTCCTGAGAAGCTGGGAGACATTTGAAAGGGTAAACTGCAGCGGCATTGTTGTGATTGTGCCGGTTTCCCCGGAAGGCGAGGTTCTCATAATAAGACAGTTCAGGCCTGCGGTGAACAGCTATGTGATAGAGTTTCCGGCAGGGCTTAACGACAAAGGCGAATCCCTTGAAGACGCCGCCAGGAGAGAGCTTCTTGAAGAAACAGGATATTCCGCGAAGGAAATGATTTTTCTTGCAGAGGGGCCGATATCAGCAGGCGCATCCGGAGAGATACTCACCGCGTATCTTGCAAAAGGATTGGAATTTAAAGGGAAGCAGCAAAATGACGAAGCAGAGGATATAGAAGTTTTTCGGATTCCGGCGAATGAGCTATACGACAGATTATCTTCCTTTAAGAAAGACGGCAATCAAATTGACCTTAAGATTTTTGGGCTGATGGAACTTGCCGGAAAGCGCCTTTAACGTGTCGGATATACTTAAAATCTCCGCTGTCTTTGTCCTTATACTCATTCTTTTAAGAAAGAAAATGAACATAGGGTATGTCCTGCTGGCCGCCTCCGGAGCTCTGGCGCTTTTATATCTCATGCCCCCGGTGTCAATGGCGTCTGCGGTAAAGGCTGCATTTCTTGATAAGGTTACAATCAAACTTGCTCTGGCCCTCACCCTTATAAGGATTTTTGAATTAATACTCAGAGAGAAGGATGTGCTGTCGGATATGATGACGGCGTCGCGGCTGCTGTTAAGGAGAAAAAAGGCAGTTGTGGTCTCAATGCCTCTGCTGATAGGGCTTCTGCCGTCTGTGGGAGGCGCGTATTTTTCAGCGCCTATGGTTGAGGAATCTGCAAAAGGCATGAATATGTCGCAGGAAGAAAAGGCATTTGTAAATTACTGGTTCAGGCATCCCTGGGAGTATATCCTTCCGCTTTATCCCGGGTTATTGCTGGCCGCCGCAGTGTCAAACATAGAGTTGAGGAATTTAATTATTGCAAATATGCCGTATGCTGTTTTTGTTGCGATAACAGGATTTATGTTCAGCATGAAAGGCGCTTCAGGCAGGTTTTCAGAGGCTGGAAACATATCAAGAAAAGGGCTCTTCAGCTTTGTCCCCATAGCGATAGCGCTGATGCTCGTTGTTTTCTTTCACATAGAGCTGCACTACGCCTTGCTGATTATGCTCCCCGGGCTTTTTATCTTTTACAGGTTCGGGCTGAAGGATATAATCAGGGTAGTTAAGCGCGGGCTGTCGTTTGATGTAATCTTGCTTATAGCAGGCATAATGATATTCAAGGAAATCATGGAGTCCTCGGGCGCAGTAAAAAACCTCAGCGAGTTCTTGAGGTTAAACGGCATTCCTGCTGCTCCGCTGCTTTTTATGCTTCCGTTTGTGAGCGGCCTTCTGACAGGCGTGACAGTCGGATTTGTCGGAAGCGCCTTTCCGCTGATATTGAGCATTGCGGGAGAATCATCTACCGTAATAATCTCGTTTGCATTTGCGTCGGGTTTTTTGGGCGTTCTGCTTTCTCCTGTGCACATCTGCCTGGTGCTTACGAGGGAATATTTTAAGGCGGATATGTGGGGTGTTTATAAGAAGATAATCCCCGCCGCCTCTGTTGTATTTCTTGTTGCTGTCGCCGAATATCTGATTTTGCGGTAGCGTGTTCTTTATCTTGATTAAATCCACAGTGAACGGTTAGTATAATAATCAAAATTTTCTCTCCTCCCCCGATGACATCAGGGGAGGCAGAATGGAGGTTAGAATGTTTAATGACATAGCATGGGCAATGGCGCCGGCGCAAGGTCAGGGAGCACAGGGCGGAGGAGCATCAACAATCATGTCCTTTCTTCCGTTAATACTGATTTTTGTTGTTTTTTATTTTCTCCTGATAAGGCCGCAGCAGAAGAAGGCTAAAGAGCATCAGAAGATGCTTGAAGCCTTAAAAAGGGGAGACAAGGTCATTACATCAGGCGGAGTGTACGCTGTTATAGAGGCTGTCGGCACAACCACAGTGACCTTGAAGATTGCGGAAAACGTGAAGGTAAAGTTCGGCAAGGCATATATTGCCGCAGTAAGGCCCGCTTCAGAGGAAGATTGATTTGGCTCCGGACCTCAGCGCCTTGCACAACAACAAAAGGGCAAGGCTTTATATTGAAATGGCAGACAAATATCTTGAGCTCATCGGCTACACCGAGCACGGCTTCAGGCACACAGATATTGTCTCTAAAACTGCCTACAATATACTAAAGAAACTTTCATCCAGCGAAAGCGAGGCAGAGCTGGCGGCGGCGGCGGGGTTTTTACACGACATTGGCAATATGCTTGGAAGGAGCAATCATCATAAAATGGGCGCAATCCTTGCAAAGGAAGTCCTGGAGGAACTCGGGTATGAACTCAGAGACATTATAAGGGCTATGAGAGCAATAGTCATGCATGAGGAAGACGAAGGCGTGATACCGGATGCTATTGCGGCAGCGCTGGTCATTGCTGATAAGGCTGATGTGCACAGGAGCAGAGTGAGAAACCCTGCGATGGTCACAGAGGATATACATGACAGGGTTAATTATGCGGCGACAGAGTCGGAGCTCTCGGTAGATGCAGAAAAGAAGCTCATTATGCTTTCGCTTATAATAGATACAAGGATTTCTCAGGTGATAGAATATTTTGAGATATTCCTGTCGCGCATGGCTGCATGCAGAAAGGCGGCTAAGGTCCTGGGTTGTGAATTTCAGTTGTATATAAATAATACAAGAATGGCATAACGTGATGCGTAAGGCGTTATGGCGTGCAGCGTTAAAGCGCAATGACGCAATAAACGCACTACGAATTATTTTGGAGGTTAGATTTAGATGATGAAGAAAAAGATTCTATGGCGGTTTATTCTTATTGGCTCGGCGGTTGCGCTTGCAGCAGTATTTTTTCTGCCAAACACGCCGTTGTTCAAAAATATGCCGGACTGGTGGCAAAAGAATATGCCTGATAAGGGCATATCACTGGGGCTGGACCTCCAGGGCGGGATACACCTGGTTTTTGAGGTTGAAGGCGAAAGGGCTGTTGAGATAACAACAGAAAGAATCGCCCAATCAATCAGGGATATTATTTCAAAAAAGAAAATAAATGCAGAGGTTGCGAGCAAGGGCCTTTTTATAACAGTTTCCCCTTCCTCAATGGAAACAAGAAAGGCGATAGAGGACAATTATCCCGTGCTCACGCCTGTTGAGACAGGGACAAATATTGTATATAAGATATCAGACAAAGAGGCAAACAGGATTAAAAACAATGCCGCTGACCAGGCTATTGAAACAATCAGAAACAGGATTGACCAGTTTGGGGTTGCAGAGCCTACGATTCAAAGGCAGGGAACAAATGAGATAGTTATTCAGCTTCCGGGCATAAAGGACCCGAAGAGGGCGATAGAGATAATTGGAAAGACAGCGCAGCTTGAATTTAAGCTTGTTGATGACGCATCCCCTGTTGCCGCTGAAATCCCTGCATCCATAGAACCGGGGGAAGAGGAAAATCTTTTAAAGAAGTTTGCGGAAAAGCTTCCCGCAGACGATGAACTGCTTTTTGAAAAAAGGGTGAATAGAGAAACAGGAGCGGTAAGAAAGATTCCTATCCTTGTGAAAAAACAGGCAGCGCTGACAGGAGACCTGCTTAAGGAGGCAAGGGTGAATATAGATTCGTCAAGGGCCGGTTATCCTTATGTCTCTATATCATTCAATGCGGCAGGGGCAAAGCTCTTTGATGAGGTTACAGCAGCCAATGTCAAGAAGAGGCTCGCCATAGTCCTTGACAACACAATATATTCAGCGCCTGAGATTAAGGAAAGAATCGGGGGCGGCAATGCACAGATTTCAGGCAGCTTTTCAATGGACGAGGCAAAAGACCTTTCAATAGTCCTGAAGGCAGGAGCGCTTCCTGCGCCCGTAAAAATGCTGCAGAACATCACGGTAGGGCCTTCTCTCGGCACAGACTCTATTGAGGCGGGGAAGATGGCAGGTATTCTCGGGACACTGCTTGTGGTTCTTTTTATGATTGTTTATTACAAGCTTTCGGGCGTTATTGCGGATTTTGCTCTGGTCCTTAATATCATACTCCTTCTTGGAGCGATGGCGTCTTTAAATGCAACACTCACAATGCCCGGCATTGCAGGCATAATACTCGCAATCGGCATGGCTGTTGACTCAAATGTGCTTATGTTTGAAAGGATGAGGGACGAGCTGCGCTCGGGCAAAACTCCGAGGGCTGCGGTTGATTCAGGATATAAGAAGGCGTTCTGGACCATATTTGACTCTCATGTTACAACCCTCATAACAGCGGCAGTCCTTTTCCAGCTCGGCACCGGGCCGATAAAAGGCTTTGCAGTAACACTCAGTCTTGGCGTTGCAATAAATCTTTTTACAGCGCTTGTAGGAACCAAAACAGTCTTTGACCTCATCCTGAGCAGGCGGGACATAAGGGAATTGAGCATATAGTCTGCGACTCGTAGAGTCTGCAACTCATATAGGAGGACAGATGTTAGAGCTTATTAAAAGCACCAAAATAGATTTTATGGGGAAAAAGCGCATTGCATTTATATTTTCAGGGATTCTTGCAGTTATAGGCGTAATCGCCGTAATCCAGATTGCGACGGGAAAGGCAAATCTCGGGATTGACTTTGCGGGCGGCACTGCGATACAGCTTAAATTTGAAAAGCCTGTGGCGCTTCATGCTGTTAGAAAGGCGCTTGAAGAAAGCAGTCTTAAAGATTTTGACCTTCAGGACCTGCCTAGCGTAAATAAGATTCTCATAAGAGTAAAAAAGGCAGAGCAGAAACTCGGGCAGACGTCAGATGCGGTAACAGGCATTCTCAGCCAGAAATTTCCAGACAATAAGTATGTTGTTGATTCCACGACCGAGATAGGGCCGAAGGTGGGCGGCAAGCTCCGTGCAGATGCGGCAATGGCAGTGGGAGCTGCAGTTTTAGGGATACTCGCATATGTGGCGTTCAGGTTTAAATTTAACTTTGGAGTGGGAGCTACAATAGCGACATTTCACGATGTGCTTGCGGTTCTCGGCATGTTCTACCTTATGGGGCACGAGATAAATCTCATCCTGGTGACAGCCTTGCTCACGATTGCAGGTTATTCACTTACAGATACGGTTGTTGTATTTGACAGGATAAGGGAAAACATGAAAGTGCGGTATAAAGAACCGCTTGAGAGCATAATGAACATAAGCATCAATGAGGTTCTCTCAAGGACCATCATAACTTCCCTTACGGTGCTTTTGACGTCAATTACACTCTTCTTTTTCGGAGGCGAGGTTATACACGACTTTGCCCTGGCGATGATAATGGGAGTTGTCATCGGCACCTATTCTTCAATATTCATTGCAAGCCCCATAGTATTGCTCTGGGGAAGGAAGAAGACGTTTGCAAAGAAATAGCGGCAGGTTTTAAGTCACATAATCAAGATGTCATGCTGAATTTATTTCAGCATCCCGCCTTCACCTTTGTTCTCATGCTGAAAAATTACGCCAATTTAGTATAAAATGAGTCTTAGTAATGGCTAAAAAACAGCAGACAACTTTATTGAAAGACCTCTGGATAACCGCAGGTATCTTTTCAAGTCATTATCTTTTAGAGCGTCTGCCGCAAGCAGGGCCAAAAATCTGGCCTTCTGACGAAGAAGTGCTCTCTGCATATAAAGCTTTTCAAGAATTATATAAGAAGAATATAGTCGGCTTGAGAAAAGGAAACGAAGCCAACACCGAAAGAAGATTTATTGATAAGATTTTTAACAAGTTAGGGTTTGGTTATCTTAATCAGGATAAAATCCCGGAAGCAGAGCGCAGACAAGTGCCGGATTATTTTCTCTATTACACTCCTGAAGAAGCCGACAAGGCATTTGAACTGTCCCCACATAAGAAATACAAGCTCTCAATTTCAATTGCAGAAGCAAAACGCTGGGATCATAATTTAGACCAGCCGTCTTCCGGTAAAGGCAAAGCTACTAAAGGCAGGTATCCGCACCAACAGATAAGAGATTATCTGAATGAGTCCGAACACATAAGATGGGGAATTCTTACCAATGGCAAGGAATGGCGGCTTTATTTCAAAGAAGGACGTTCAAGTAAATTCTTTGAGATAGATATTGAGGCATGCCTTGAAGACCTTCAGAAGTTTAAATATTTTTATATTCTATTCAGACCGGATGCCTTCATAAAAGACAGTTTGGATAGATGCCTTCTCGACAACATTTATGATGAATCACTGAGATTTCAGGAAGATATAGAAAGAAACCTTAGAGAAAAGGTTTTTAAATGCGTTGAATGGCTTGGGCATGGATTCCTGTCCAGAGAAGAAAATCGCCTTTCAAAGAAAGACCTCGACTCGATATACCATCACAGCCTTATCCTTTTATACAGAATACTTTTTGTTCTTAATGCAGAGGCAAGAGACCTTCTTTCCACAAATCCACAAACAAAATACTACAAACATTACGGTATCCAGAGGATAAAAGATAAGGTAACGAATGAAAAGGGCGAATTCATAAGCAACAAAACAGTTCTGTACGATGCCCTTTTAGCTCTTTTTCATCTTATAAACGGCAGTGATGAAAAGCTCAACAAAGATATGAGTATTCCGAGATATAACGGCGGCCTCTTTGATCCTGAGAGGTATAAGTTCCTTGAAGAAAACAAGGCAGGTGACGATATACTCTCAGAGGTGATTTATGAGCTCTCTTACCGCACTGACAAAACAGGGGAAACCCATAGCAT
>MNVK01000132.1 GCA_001871685.1 Nitrospirae bacterium CG1_02_44_142 | reverse complement strand
TCCTGCCTTTGGCATTCTTCTGCCTGAATCGCTTGTTAAGTGGATGCTTGAGGACAGGCTTGATGTAAGGCTGAATCTTCAGATGCACAAATATATTTACGGAAGTGACAGGCGAGGCGTATAAAAAAGGAAAAAAGGTGAATAGGTGAATAGCTTCTGATGATTTTTTTGTCTTTCCGATTTACCGGTTTAACGATTGACCGGGTTTGTTCAGATAAGTCGTTATTTCATGTTCAAAATTGTCGCTGAATATATCCCTGCCGAGATGATTTTTTATCTCACCGAAGTCCCAAAGCCTAACCTCATCAATTTCTTCTTTATTGAATGATATTTTGCCGTCGTAAACGCAGGAATAGGTATGAACAATCTCTGTTTCATAAGGATTTGTGTGAATGTAGGAATAAAGGAACTCAAGTCTGGATTCTGATATGCCGAGTTCTTCTTCCATCTCCCTTTTTGCCGCCTCAAGCAGATTCTCTCCGGAGCTGACATGCCCTCCAACTGACGTATCCCATTTGCCGGGCGCTACATCCTTGGTTTCTGAACGCTTTTGAAGGAAAAGCGCTCCTTTTTTGTTGAATACAAGCACATGCACAACCCTGTGGATTAGAGCGGGATTTCCATGTATCTCAGCTCTTGGAGCAATGCCGATTGTTTTGCCGCTCTTATCAGTTACCTCTAATAATTCTTCGGTGTTATCAGACAATTTTTCCCTCTCTCATGCGCTGCTTTAAGTATTATAACTTTCATAGGGACAGGTGTAAAGCGCTGCCCCGAGCGGCTCGGGGGTATTGACATTAATATCGGATATGTTAAGCTTGTAATTAACAGAGCCTGTTGTTATTTGGATATGCGAGGCTGGTTCTGTGCATAATAAATCAGGAGGGCTGAATATGGACGTAATTCAGGCAATTAAAGAAAGACGTTCAATTAATTTCTTTGAACCGGGCAGGGAGATTTCTGACGACCAAATCAAAGAGCTGCTTGCGATAGCAAATCTGTCGCCGTCTTCCTTTAATCTTCAACCGTGGAGAGTGATAGCTGTTAGGAATCCTGAAGGGAAAAAGGTTTTAAGGCAGTGCGCCTTTAACCAACCCAAGGCAGAAGAGGCCTCAGCCGTGCTGATTATGATTGCCGACCCAAAGGGTGTGGAAGAAAATATAGACAGGATGCTCAACAGCTGGCAGGAATTGGGATATATGAAGCCGGAAATGCGGGAAACTTATAAAGGTATGGCACAGAATCTCTACGGGCCGGAAGACAGCCTTAAGAGAAAGATATTTGCAGTGAAGAATACCTCTCTGTTTGCAATGAACATAATGATATCGGCGAAGGGACTTGGGCTTGAAACTCATCCCATGGATGGTTTTGACGAGGAGTGTATCAAAAAAGAATTCAATATTCCGGCTGATAAGGTCATACCGATGCTGATAGCGGTCGGTTATCTAAAATCAGGGGTAACACTTCTTCCTCGTGCCTTTAGAAGAAACCTCAATGAATTTGTAAAATTTGAATAATATTCCTAAGGAAACTGATAATGTTAACAGGGAAAGAAGACCTGATACTGTCGCTTATTGAGGCGTACCTTATGGAAAAGGGCACAATGGATTTCTACTCCCATGCTGCTGCAAAGGCGCTAAACCAGGACGCCGGAAAAATGTTTGGAGAACTTTCTCAATGGGAACATAAGCATATGAATTTCATCGGATACCTGTATCAATCAATTCAAGAAGACAGAGACATTATCGGTTTTGAGAGGTTTGCTGAAAAAACTGAGGCACATTATACCGAGGCTGGTATCCCGGTAAAAGACCTTGAGGCAAAACTTGAGAAGCATGGGTTTGTGGATGACATGGGAGCTTTGATATTAGCGCTGGAGATTGAGGGCAAGGCATACAGCCTTTACAGCAGGCTTGCAAAGAGCGCGGTTGATACTAACGCAAGGGTTGTATTTCAGGAAATGTCGGAACAGGAAACAAAGCATATTGAATATCTGAAAAAGATAAGGCAAAAACTTGGTGAGACATCATAGATATGGCAGTTGTAGAAGGATATAATATTCTCGCTCATTCTCGGGCTATCGCCCTCCGAGGAATTTTGCCTCACAACCCCCTTAATTCCCCCTTAACAAAGGGGGACTCAGGGGGTTGTCGGAATATCGGCAAAATAAAACCGCTCAAATACTATATCCTTCCAACTTTTCAGGTGAGCATAAAAAGACATAGAAGGAGGCGGGGATGACAAATGCAATTGAGATTGCTATCAAGATGGAGACAGACGCAATAAAATTCTATAAGGAGGCGGCGGATAAGACAAAAAATTCTGTCGGCAAAAAAATGTTTATGACCATAAGAGAAGATGAAAAAAGGCATCTTAATATGCTTACGCAGATATTCAAGGGACTTGACGTCAAGGCCGGCGATGTCAGCCCGATGAAGAATATAAAAACTGTTTTTGAATCAATGAAGAATGAGATGATGAAAAAAGTAGAGGCGTCGCAGAACGAACTTGAGGCTTTCAAGATAGCATCGCAGATGGAAAAGGAAGGGATTGAGTTTTACAGGAAAGCGCTGTCAGAGGCAAAGACCGAAAAAGAAAAGGCGCTTTTTGACAGGCTGATAAAAGAGGAAAAGCAGCATTACAGTATCTTTGCAAATTCCTATTCTTTCCTTTCCGACACCGGGAACTGGTTTATGTGGGAAGAGCACAGCATTGTTGAAGGATGATTTTAGTACGGTAGCTATAAGCTAACAGCTAACAGCTAACAGCTAATAAAGGAGGAAATTATGGGTTATACGAATGTTGCTTTAAAGGATAAGATAAGGGAGATGTATCCTGAGATTGTAAGACATGATATTTCTGTATCTCTTGATTTCGACAGGGCTAAAAAAACGTATCTTGTAAAATTTACTAAAGACAATCACGAGCTTACGACCCATATTGAAAAGAAAGACGCCGATGAGTGCATGGACGGTATAAAGTGCGTCTATCTCGGGATACAGATAGGGCAGTTTATAAATAATTTTGAGGAGAGAAAATAGAGCCTGAGGCTTGTGCAAAAGCATTGCGCTATTTGAATAGCTAATAGATGTTGTAAAATATAACATGATGGCTATGGATGTTTTGAAACTCAAAAAACCGCCGCGGAAACTTCTTGTCATAAAACCAAGCTCGCTCGGAGATATTGTGCACAGCCTTCCGTTTCTAAATGCGCTCAGAGACAGCTTCCCCAAGGCAGAGATTCACTGGATTATTGCGAAGGGACTTGAAGGTCTGCTTGAGGGGCATCCAATGATAAACAAACTCTGGATTATCAATAAGGATGAGTGGAAGAGGATTAAGGGCGCAGGGACTACGATAAAAGAACTGAGGTCTTTGTTTAAATCTTTAAAGGCAGAGAGATACGATATTGTTATTGACCTGCAGGGCCTTCTCAGAAGCGGGATTCTTGCAAAGGCAGCTGGCGCGCCTGTAAGAGTAGGTTTTAAAGGGGCAAGGGAAGGCAGCAGGATATTTTATACGCACACTGTTAAGGGAGGCAAGGATATTCATGCAGTGGACAGGTATCTTGAAATAGCAAAATTTCTCGGGTGCGACATCTCAGATATAAAATTTCCGTTCCCTCTGTCTTTCACCTCTTTCGCCGCAGGTCGCCTCGGGCGACTCGCCGAGGAGAGCGAACACGCCCGAGGCGGGCAGCTTTCACCTCTCAGCTTTCAGCTTCCTGATAAATACGCTGTTATAGTTCCCGGCGCGAGATGGGAGACAAAGAGGTGGCATCCTGAGAGATTCGGAGAGCTTGCATCCATGTTATCTGTGAAATCAATCGTTGTGGGCGGAGAATCAGACGCTGATATAGCAGGTGTTGTCGTCAGGAATTCCGATGGCAATGCCGTATCCGCTGCAGGCAAGACAACCCTAAAAGAGCTTATAGAGATAATAAGAAATGCCATGTTTGTAGTCACAAATGACTCAGGTCCCATGCATATCGCCGCTGCTCTCAATGTTCCTGTATTTGCCATATTCGGGCCTACGAATCCGCTGAGGACAGGCCCTTACGGCAAGCCGCATGTCATAATCAGGAAGGCGCTTGAATGTTCTCCGTGCTATAAAAGAAAATGCAAAAACCTTCAATGCATGGAAATGATAGAGGTTAGAGAAGTAGCAGATGCTATCAGACAGAATTGATTTTATTTTATTTCGTAATTTATATTACAAAAAATCCATGTTTATAAACCGGTAAACGGAGGGGAAGATGGTAAAAAAAGTTGCAGTAATTGTAAGGGACAGGCAGCACGAGGCGCTGAGAATGTCAGTAGGGCTTACGCTTGAGGACAATGCAGTGAGCGTGTTTGTTATGGATAAAAAACTTCCGTCAGACGACAATACCGACCTTAATGTGGAAACCCTCGGTGACATGGATGCAAAAATATTTTCCAATAGCCCGGAGAATAAATTTGAGCAGATGACCACTGAAGAAATTGCATGCGCCCTGACAGAATATGATGTTGTGATTCCATATTAAACAGTAGCGTATTTAATTTAAAGCGCAAACATTCTGCGATAAAAATTTATGCGAGGAGGAGATATGAAACTTGGTATTTTTATTAATACTGACAAACACCTTGCTGATGTAATCGGCATAACAAAGGCAGCGGTCTCAAAAGGGCATGAGGTCGTCATATTCAATATGGACGACGGCGCTAAATTACTCGGCGATCCTGCTTTCAAAGAACTCTGCAAGACTAAAGGCGTCTCAATGAGTTTCTGTGACCATGCTGCTACGCATTTAGGAGTTTCCAAAGAGGGGATTCCTGAGGAAATAGTTTGCGGCAGCCAGTACAATAATGCGATTATGGTTAACAGCGCTGACAGGGTTATAGTGCTGTAAGCAGTAAGTGAAAAGTTAAAACTTAAGAGTTCCAGCCTGAGGCGGGTTCGCTGAGGCGAAAAAACTTATAAAAAAAGAGGAGGTAAAATGAAAATTCTACATATATTGAAAGATGGACCTGCGAAATTATCGGACGAGATAATTCGCTCACAGTCAAAGGACAACGAGGTTAAGGTTATTGACCTCACAAAAAAGTCTGTATCATACGAGGACATTGTAGATGAAATTTTTTTACATGACAGGGTTATTTCCTGGTAGTGATTATAATTAATGAATAGCGATTTGCAGTGGTTTAAGAGAAACAATTATATCTTTCTTATCTCCTTCCTGATACTTTTTACTTTTGTCGTTCTTTTCCTGCTAAGAGATTTAGATGACAACAGGCTTACAAACTGGGGGTGGGCCTTTTTATATGCTGACCCGGCAAGAATTTTTCTTATTCTCATCTTTTCCATTTTGAGCGCTTATTTTCTTTTGAGTCTCCCATTTATTGATAAGCATCCTGCGCTCTTTCTCTTTGGTTTTTCATTTGCAATATCATCTCTCTTCTGGAGAGAGCCTGAGGTTATTCTGGATGCATCCAGGTATTTCACGCAGGCAAAACATCTTGAGGTCTATGGGATAGAAAAGTTTATTAAGGAATGGGGCAGGGACATTAATGTATGGACCGACATGCCCCTCATTCCTTTTCTTTATGGACTGATATTTAGGCTTTTCGGAGAGTCAAGGATTTATATTCAGGCATTCACCACGCTTCTATTTTCTCTTACCGTTGTGCTCACATATAACATAGGAAAAACATTATGGAAAGAGACGGTTGGCTTTTATGGCGGGTTGCTTCTGCTCGGTATCCCATACCTATTTTCTCAAATACCACTCATGCTTGTTGATGTGCCTGCAATGTTCTTTTTAACGCTTGCTGTCTTTGCATTTATCAAGGCATTGGAGCATGGAGGATTGTGGGTGTTGCTTTCATCAATTACCGTATTCCTTGCCTTTTATTCCAAATATTCAACATGGCTGATGCTTTCTATTTTGATTATTATATTTCTGGTTTATCTGAAAACGGCATTAGTAATCCCCCCTCAAAATACTTTAGAAACAAATCCCCCCTCACCCCCCTTTACTAAAGGGGGGATGGGGGGATTAAGAAGGCAGGGAAGAACAGTTTTTTATAGAGGTTCTATAACTATACTAATTTCCGGCATATTAATAGGAGTGGTTTTCTGGTATAAATCTGATGTTTTCATGAGCCAGATCGGGCTCTTGCTGGATTATCAGCGGCCCGGCTTAAGGAGATGGAGCGAGAGTTTTGTATCCACCTTTCTTTTTCAAATTCATCCCTTTATCACTATTGCAGCCGGATATTCTGTTTATTCTGCAATCAGAAAAAAGGATTTGAAGCATCTGATTATATTATGGATGGTTCTCCTCGTATTCCTGTTCCAGATTAAAAGGATAAGGTATATCATAATGATATTCCCTATGTTTAGCCTTATGGCTTCCTATGGCATTATGCAGATTAAAAACAGAGAGATGGTGAAGTTTTTTGCGCTGTGTATCGTATGTTCCTCTATTGTTGTGGCGGTTTTTGCCTATCTTCCGATGACGGAAAAAATAAGTCTTGAAAATCTCAGAGATGCAGGGAAATATATAGACTCATTGGACGGCGGCACAGTGGAGGTATTTACCAGTCAAACAGGGGAATCTGAGGCAAATATAGCCGTCTCCGTCCCGATTCTTGATGTATTCACATCAAAAAAGATTAACTATGAGTACGTGAGGACAATGCCGATAGACCCACAGGAAACAAAGACGTTACCCCTCAGGTTTACGTGGGAATACAAGAACCCTGACTATTATTCGGAAGTCAGTAAGAAAGGAGATTCGGCAGTAGTGGCGTTAATCTCCGATGATAAAACTCTGAAACTGCCGGCTTATATTGAAAGCAGGATAAGAGATTACCGCAGGGTCAAAAGATTTACAATATCGGATGAGATGTTCAGATTTCAGGTTTTTGTTTCTGTGTACAGCAGGCAATAAACCAGTTGACAAATAGCAACTTCTATGATATTTTAACTCAAAATTTTCCTGGGAGGTAAAAATATGGAAACAGCAGTGGAAACCTTAGGTCCGGTTACGTTAGGGTTTATAATTTCCGGACTCTTGATTGGCGCTATATTCGGGTTCATCCTCCAGCGAGGAAGATTCTGTATGAACAGCGCTTTCCGCGACACTATTTTTATCAAGGACTTCACTCTATTCCACGCATATCTTCTCGCTTTGGTTGTGATGCTTATAGGTTCAAATGCGCTCAATGACCTGGATATCATTCACCTGAAGGCACAGTCCTTCTATCCATTGGCTAACATTATTGGCGGATATGTTTTTGGGCTGGGCATCGTGCTTGCCGGGGGCTGCGGAAGCGGTATTATTTACCGTGTGGGCGAGGGCCAGCTTGCCTCATGGTTTGCGGTTTTCGGTTTTTTCCTTGGCATCGGAGCCACTACAAACGGCGTCCTTCAACCTCTATATGACGCTTTGAGAAGCGTGCGTGTAGGCGAGCCGGGGATGACAATCCACGGCATCATCGGGGGAGAAGACATCGCAGTCAAATGGATAATAATTGCAGTTCTCAGTGTTGTTTTATTTCTTTTTGCGTTAAAAAGCAAGCCGTTTACAGTTAAAAAACAGAGGGGGTTCTACTGGTCTGTTACTGCGCTGCTTGTTGGAATCTCCGGCATACTCGCCTTTTGGGCGTCGGAATATTTCGGTTCCCCGGGCTTTGCGCGGGGGCTGAACTTCACAACGCCTACGGGAGAAGTGTTCTTTACCGTGCTTACCGGAGATGCTCATTCTAAGTTCTTCCCCATGTTTGACCTCTTCGGCTATAAGGTAACATGGGCGATGTTTTATATAATCGGCGTGCCTATCGGAGCCGCTATCAGCGCAAAGATACTGAAAGAGTTTGTATGGAAGACGCCGCGTGATGCAAAAGAACTGCTAACGGTTCTTGGCGGCAGCGTTATGATGGGTTTTGGCGCTGCTACCGCAGGCGGATGCAATATTGGGCAGGCGCTTACAGGCGCAGTTACTCTTTCCGTCGGCAGCATTACGGCTACCATAGCTATTATTCTTGGCAACTGGACAATGGTTTATTTTAAATTTATCAAGCCGATGAACGATGAATAATAGATAGAATTATCTTTTCTGAAATCAGCCTGACCTGAGGCAAAAGCAGCTATTCCTTAGGTAGGTCAGGTTTTTTTGTAGAATCTGCATTGGGAAATATTATATTGATAACTGTAAACTATATATATGACCATTGATGTTAGGGGACTTGGCAGAGAAGAACTTTTTATCAGACTGAAAGAGGTTCTTATTTCCCACCGTGGAAGACATATCTCTTTGGAGGTTCTCGCCGATTCACATAAAAGGGCTAAGGAGATTGCGGCATTTGCTTCAATGTCAGGGTGCCAGGCTGAGCTTGATGAGGGGGAAGGGCGGTGTATTGTGAAAATAAGCGGGATTGTCTGCTGCATATAGGGTTGAATTACAGCCATGGAAGAGAATAAGAACACGAAGGAGATAATAATACTTGGCGGCGGGCTCGCAGGGCTTTCCGCAGGATATGTTCTTACGAAGGCAGGCATTAAGGTTAAGGTGTTTGAAAGCGATTCTGTTGTCGGAGGGCTTTCAAAAACCATAGTTCACAACGGATTCAGGTTTGACCTCGGCGGGCACAGGTTCTTCACAAAGGACAGGGGACTCAATGATTTTATAAAAACGCTGATGGGCGAAGAACTGATTTCTGTCCCGCGCAAAAGCAAAATCTACATGCGGAACAAATACTTTGATTATCCGCTAAAGCCTTTGAATGCGATATTCGGACTTGGCATATCCACAACAATAGAAATATTGCTTGATTACGCTGCTGAGAAAATAAAAAACCTGACAAGGGGACATCGGAATATTTCTCTTGAAGATTGGGTTGTAAGCAACTTCGGGCGGAAGATGTTTAATATCTACTTCAGGGAATACAGCGAAAAGGTATGGGGTATTGACTGCAGCATGATAAGCGCAGAATGGGTTGCGCAGCGCATCAGGGGATTGTCGCTGGCAAGCGCAGTTAAAAACGCATTTTTCAAACTTAGCGCAAAAGATGTGCCTTCCCTTGTAGATATTTTTCTATACCCTCAACTGGGCATCGGCCGTATATCCGACAGGCTCAAAGAGGACATAGAGTCCGCCTCAGGCGGAGGGGACAACAGTGTTCTCACAGGCGCGCGTGTAGAGCGCATAAACCATTCAGATTTTAAAGTAGAGAGTGTGGAAGTAAAGGGGGGAAGGGGGGATTTGAGTGTTATGCCGGGGGAGGAATTCATATCAAGCATACCGATAACAAATCTGGTGAACATGCTGCACCCTGCTCCTCCTGAAAATATCTTAACTGCCGCCTCGCAGCTCAGATTCAGAGACCTTGTGATAGCTGCTGTGATGATAAACAGGAAGAGGGTTACAGACCAGACGTGGATATATATCCCGGAGCAGAAGATACCTTTTGGCAGACTGCATGAGCCGACAAACTGGAGCGAGAAAATGGCGCCTGAAGGCCGCACCATTCTTGTGGCGGAATTTTTCAGTTTTAAGGGCGACGGGATATGGAGCAAAAGCGATGAAGAGCTTACTGCCATTACTGTTGAAAATCTGGAGAACATGGGGTTTATAAAAAAACATGAGGTGATAGACAGCGTTGTCGTTAGAGTGCCGAATGCCTATCCGCTGTTTGAGGTTGGATATAAGGGACTCTGTGATAAAATATACGAGTATCTCGGCAGATTCAAAAATCTTCACATCACGGGCAGGAGCGGAATGTTCAGATATTACAATATGGACCATGCCATAGAATCAGGAATAAAAACAGCGGAAAACATAATTAAGGTGAATAGGTAAATGGGTGAATTGGTGCAGAGAAATCTGAAGAATGATAAATTATTTTCCGATTTACCTATTAACCGATTCACCGTTGTTTTTTTGCATTTGCTATGAGATGCGCATTGATAATTCCGGCCTGGGTTCCTGAAGATATTTTTTCTTCTAAAACGGCAAGCTCTCAGATTAACTACTGGCAGCCATTGGGGACGCTTTACGTCGGAGCTGTTCTCCAGAAAGCGGGTCATGAAGTAAAGTTTTTTAACGGGGCATTCATGACGCATGAAGAAATACTTGCTGAGGTAAGGAAGTTTGTGCCTGAGTTCATAGGGATTTATTCAACCACTTTTGGCTGGGAAAAGGCTAAAAAGACAGCTTCGGATATTAGGCGCATGACCCCGCCCCTCCTCCCCTTAAAGGAGGGGTTGCCCCGCCCCTGCATTGTCGCCGGAGGCCCTTATCCAATTGCCAGACAGGAATACTGCCTTGAAGATGCAGGAAATGCTGTTGATGCAATAGTCACGGGAGAGGGCGAGTTCACAACTCTTGAAATAATTGAAAGGCTTCAGTCAGGCAGGAGTCTTGAAGGAGTCCTGGGTGTTGTTTACAGGGAAGGTGAAAGGATTATAAAAAACCCTCCTCGTCCGTTGATTGAAGACCTTGATTCTCTCCCGTTTCCTGCAAGGGAACTCTTAGGAGATGTAAACCTGTATATACCTCCGCCTGCCACATACAGAAGAAAGCCTGTTGCTGTTCTGACAACATCACGAGGGTGCAACAGAAGGTGCATTTACTGTTTCCAGATAGACAAAGAGCGCAAAATAGGCGTCAGATACAGAAGCGTTGAAAATGTCCTGAAAGAGATTGAATACTGTATAAAGCAGGGATTCAGGGAAATAAAGTTTATAGACGACACGCTTGCCGCTGACTACGACAGGGCTATGAAGCTGGCTGAAGAGATAAAACGCAGCGGGCTTGATTTCACATGGTTTGCATCCGCATGTGTTAATCAGGTGGATAAGCCTCTGCTTAAGGCATTTAAGGAAGCAGGCTGCTGGGCAATACTCTTCGGCGCAGAAAGCGGTGTCCAGAAGAATCTTAATACAATCAGAAAAGGAATAACGCTGGAGCAGACACGCAATGCCGTAAAATGGGCTAAAGAAGCAGGAATTAAGGTCAGCACTCCTTTTATGTTCGGCATTCCAGGTGAGACTTTTGAGGAGGGGCTTCAAACAATTGAATTTGCAATAGAGCTTAATCCTGATATAGCTAATTTTCATGCGATAACGCCGTTCCCCGGCACCTATCTTTACGACAACCTTGAAAAATACGGGACGATGTCGGATGAGCTTTCAGATTTCACGTATCAGGGAGCTGCATTTATCCCTTATACAATGACAAGGGAGGAGATTCTAAGGCTCAGGCAGACAGCGTTCAGGAGATTTTATTCCAGACCCATGTTCATTCTCAAGAAACTTTTTGAATTAAGGAATCTGAACGATTTTATCGCTGCCGTGAGAAGTATAAAGAGCCTCTTCTGGTTATGGAGAAAAAGCGGGTTGTTCAGGAGAGCAAAAGATAAGAGAGACCAGGAGTAGTCATTTTAAGTTGACAGACACAAAGTGAAGTGGTAATATTTGTTCAGGATGATAATTCTGAAGACATTGGTGATTTTATTCTTAATCTGCGGTGTTGCAGAAGCCGGCATATACAAATATGTCGGAGAAGACGGAGTTGTTCTTTACACCGACGTCCCGCGCGGTAAAAAGGCCGCTAAAGTTATAAAAACAAAAGAGAAGAACAATAAGGCGGTTTCATCAAACAGTAAACCTGTCAATGCTGCGCAATATACATCAATTACAACACATAACGACAGCTACCATCCCATAATTAATCAAAAAGCAAAAGAGCACGAAATAGACCCTTCTCTTGTTACCGCTGTCATAAAGGCAGAATCAAACGGTAATCCTAATGCTGTTTCAAAAAAAGGCGCAATGGGACTTATGCAGCTGATGCCGGGAACCGCAAATGACCTTCAGGTGAAACATCCGTTTGACCCGGAAGAAAACATAGACGGAGGAACAAGATACCTCAGATACCTGATTGAAAGATTTAACGGCAACTTAACCCTTGCGCTTGCAGCCTATAATGCAGGGCCAAAGACTGTTGAAAAGCACGGCTCTGTTCCTCCAATCGCAGAGACAAGGCAGTACGTCAGAAAAGTGCTTGCCCTGTATAAGGGAAAAACCGGCATCTCTTTCCCGGGCTCGAATAAAATGAAAAAATCAGAGCCTATATATAAGATAATAATGGACGATGGAACAGTCCTCTTCACAAATTTTCCTCTTTACAATAATAAAACCAATTCAGTCAGGTTTTAGATGTCTGTAGAAAAGCTCGCTCTTCAAGAAGAAATTCTGAAGCTGAAAGAACAGAGGCGCGCAATAATCCTGTCCCACAACTATCAGAGGGATGAGGTACAGGACATTGCTGATTTTGTGGGTGATTCTCTTGAGCTTTCAAGGACTGCTTCGACAATCAAATGCGATGTTATAGTTTTTGCGGGCGTTAATTTCATGGCTGAGAGCGCCTCAATTCTTTCTCCTGAAAAAACAGTCCTGCTTACGGAGATTGGAGCGGGTTGTCCGATGGCAGACATGATAAAGGTTGATTCTGCGAGGTCTGTGAGAAGAAGCTTTCCAGGCTTTGATAATCCTCCGCCTTATGTTTATCCTCCTGAATTCACCCTCCGCGACATAAAGGCGCAGCATCCCGGAGTTCCTGTTGTTGCCTATGTGAATACAACCGCAGACGTAAAGGCAGAAAGCGATATATGCTGCACATCCGCAAATGTCGTGAAGGTTATAGAAGCGCTTCCATCAGATAAAGTGATATGTATCCCTGACAAAAACCTCTCCATGTGGGCTGCGAGGAATACAAAAAAGCAGGTGATTGCCTGGGATGGTTTCTGTCATGTTCATGAGAGGGTAACGCAGGAAGATGTTAAGAAGGCGAGGGCAGAGCATCCCCATGCTGTTTTGATGGCGCATCCTGAATGCAGGATTGAGGCGCTTGATATGGCTGACCATGTTACGAGCACGTCTGGAATGCTCAGGTTTGCAAAGGCTTCCTCTGAAAAGGAATTTATTGTCGGCACTGAAATAGGTCTTATGCACAGGCTTAGAAAGGAAAATCCCGGCAAGGCCTTTTACCCCTTAAGAAAAGACATGATCTGCCCGAACATGAAAAAGACAACGCTTAAGAGCGTTCTAAGGGCATTAAAGGAGAATAACTATATAATCAAAGTTCCGGAGCATATCAGAGTCCCCGCAAAAAGGGCATTGGACAGAATGCTGGCAATAAAATAGGCATGGGTTAAGGTGCATACAAAAAAAATATCATTGAACTTAAAACCTTCCGAGATTACGGCAAAGGAAGTTTATCTGAAGCGCAGGGAATTTATTGCCAAAGCCGCGCTTTTACTCGGAGGATTAACAGTGCAGGATATTTTCTCCCCTGAAGCTTATGCAGGGCAGAAACTTCAATTTGAAAAACAGGAGCGTTTTGCCGCAAATGAGAAACAAACACCATATAAAAATGCGGCTAATTACAATAACTTCTATGAATTTTCTACAGGAAAAGAGGATGTAGCAGAGCTGAGCCGCAGCTTTAAAACAAGGCCGTGGACACGGTTACGCTGACCATGTGGCAGATTTGTATAAGGACATGGACCTGAAGAAATTTTTTTAAACCTTATTTATGACGTCCGATGCCTTTCTTAAAAAAATAATAAAACCCGCTGTTTTTATATCCTCGCTTTTGCCTTTATTCTATCTGATATGGAAGGCATTGACTGATGGGCTTGGAGCTAATCCGGTAGAAAAGACAATGCACAGGACAGGTGATTGGACTTTGAATTTCCTGCTGATTACCCTGTCACTAACCCCGCTCAGGAATATAACCGGGTGGTCCTGGTTATCACGGTTTCGCAGGATGACAGGATTGTTTGCTTTCCTTTACGCATCCCTTCATTTCCTTACATACGCAGGCTTTGACCAGCTCTTCGCTTTGGAATCCATTATTAAAGATGCGGTAAAGCACAAAAGAATATTTGTTGGCTTCGGAACCTTTATTATCCTTCTCACCCTTGCCCTGACCTCGTCGAATAAAATAGTCAAGAGGATAGGGGCGAAAAGATGGCAGGCGATTCACAGGCTGACATATCTGGCGGCAATAGGAGGAGTTATCCACTATCTATGGCTTGTGAAAATTGATATAAGACTGCCGTTGGTATATGCAGGGGTACTTGCGCTGCTTCTTGGCTGCCGTATTTTTTTATTGATAGCGAGGAAATTAAAGAATGTGGATGAATATAATCCTTAATCAGCTTGAATAGTCTTTGCTTTGGTAATGTGAAAATTACCTTGACTTAAAAGGAATTGAGGGATAGTCTCATTGAGACAGGATGTTTTGTGATAAAATAGCTCAAGTTAGCGAAGGAGGTTTAGGGATGGAAAAGGTTTTGGTAAAAACGGATGAATATAATAGTCGCTATGTTGCAATGAAGAGCTTTGATGATCATACGATTGTTGGCGTTGGAGATGATCCAGAGGCAGCTATAAAAGATGCAAAATCAAAGGGATATAAAAACCCTGTTCTTCTATATATCCCCGAAAAAGAATTAGTCCATATATATGGAGGTAATAATGCAATTAAAAGCAATAATTGAGTTGTGGCAAAAGGGAAAATGGTATATAGCCAGGTTGCCTGAACTGGATTTTGTTGCACAGGGCAAAACTGTTGATGAGGCAAAGAAGAATCTTATTGAAGTTATTAATATACAGTTTGCTGAGATGAAAGAGATGGGAACGCTTGAAGATTATCTCTCGGAATGCGGATTCATGGTTAAGGGTGATGCCGTTGAACCTGTAAATGAGATTATCGGTTTTGAAAAACAAGTCCTGCAAGTTACATAATGCCGAGAATATTTCCTACCAACTGGAAGACGCAGCTAAAAATCTTTGAGATGTACGGATGTAAATATAAACGCAAAGAAGGGTCTCATCACGTCTTGACGTGTCCTGGCGCAAAGCGCGCAGTGGTTATCCCTGAATATGATGAGATTGATGTTGAGATAATTAAAGGCAATATGCGCACTGTGAATATGAGCAGGGAAGAATATTTCGGGTTGTTAGAGAAACTTTAGGCAAAAGGAATCTACTAAGGGTGGAAGTAATTGTATAGATTTTTTAAAGTAACCATTTTTTCAGGAGGCGGGGTTATGAAAACGAAAGGCTTAAAAAAGATTACCCCTCTGTGTCTCCCCTTGGCAAGGGGAGAATTTAAGAGGGGTGTTGTTTTGATAATCAGTGTAATCTTTCTCCTGCTTGCGGGCGCGGCGATGGCAGCAGCCTTTAAAGCAAAATCTAAGGCTGAACTGCCGGCCTCGATAGCTCCTGAAAAATCCACTATCAAGTCCGATGTTGATGAACTGCCTGCTATAAAAGCAAAGCCAAACAAAAACTCATACGCAATAGTAATCGGCATTGAACATTACCGCCAGAAACTTCCGAAGGCTGATTATGCGGTAGCCGATGCAAAGACAATGACCGAATATCTCACAAAGGTAATGGGCTATCCAGAGGAGAATGTTGTAACTCTTACAAATGAACACGCTGCAAAGAGCGATTTTGAAAAATACTTTGAAAAGTGGCTTCTTAACAATGTAGAG
>MNVK01000121.1 GCA_001871685.1 Nitrospirae bacterium CG1_02_44_142 | reverse complement strand
TCCCCGAACAATGAGTATATTCTTTTCCAGTCCTTTTTCCTTTCAATATCAACAAGGGATTCGTCAATGGGATTGGTTAAGACATTATCGTCATACTGGAGACCGACTCCTATATTAATCCTGTAAGGCGGCGGTATCTTTTCAATCGCCTCAAGATAGTCCTTTGAAAATAAGGCCCAGTCAGAAGTCGGGTCTACCGTCAGCAGCCCTTTAAATATCTCCTTTGCCTTTTTGAATTTCTTCTCCTGAAGATACGCTGAGGCTATCTGGAAATCCGCCTGCTGTTTGAGTGAAGGCTCTAATTTCTTCGCCTTATTAAACGCCTGAATTGCCTCAGCGGGCTTTTTCAGCTTAAGGAGAATCATGCCTTTCAGATAATTTGACTGGCCGGAGCGGACGCCTTTTTTAATCGCATATTCAACAGCATCCAGAGCCTCTTTATACTTCCCCATTCCGAAAAGAACATCAGCAAGCAGGAATTTTACCTCTGCCGCCTCCGGGTCAAGAATCAGCGTTTGTCTGAAAAACCTCACAGCATCGGAGTAATTCTGCATCTCCCTGTGGGTAAGCCCGAGAAAAAATGTAATCCTTGCGTCTATCGGGTTTTCCTTATATCCTTTCTCAAAAAATTCAAGAGCCTCTTCATAGTTCTCATTCTTAAACTCGGCAATGCCTTTTTCAAGAAAATTATCAGCGGCATAAACTGATGCAGAGCCGCAAAAGAGACACAGCAGCGCGGCAGCCAGATAAAAGACACTAATCTTTTTCACTGATTTCCTCTCTCCTTTGTCCGAGCAAAATTTAATGCTATATATATAGGGCAAACTCATAGAAAATGTCAAGACTTTTTACATGCGTTTCTGCCTTCAGGCAGACTCATACTAAAATCCACCTGTGCTAAAATATATTAACAATGAGCATTAAAACCTTTTTGCAGGAAATAGACCAGGGACTGACTTCGCCCGCCTATCTTCTATATGCAGCTAACGAGTATATGATAGAAGAGGCGCTGTCCGCAGTCAAAAGGACAATCCCGGAGACAGAGCTGCCTTTCAATTTCAATGTTTTTGACATGGATTCTGCCGACAGCATCCCGACCGCAGTGGAAATAATTGACAACTTAAATACAATCTCTTTTTTCGGAAGCCGCAGATATGTAGTTGTCAGGAACCTTCAGAAAATTTCTGCAAAGGAGTTTAAAAAATTCCAATCCTACGCCGCCAATCCGTCGCCAAACTCGGTTTTTCTAATGTCCTATGCCGGGGCATTAAAAAAAGAAATGAAAGAAAGCGCGAAAGGATTAAAGCCCATCTGCCTTGATATGCGAGCGAGTGATATGCCTATATGGATAAAAGAAAAGCTAAGGCAAAAGGGCATTACAATTAAAGACGATGCTGTGGGATACCTTATCGGGGTTGTCGGAGACGATATAGGGCTTCTGTCAGCGGAGATTGAAAAACTTGCGTCAATCGGAAATGAAACAATTACAATAAGCGCCATAAAGGAAATTGTTGAGGGAAGCAGGGATTACAGCGTTTTTGACCTTACAAATGCGCTGAGAGAAAAGAATGTCGAAAAGGTGTTCAGGATATACAGAACGCTGGCTGAGACAACAGAACCGTATAGCCTTTTAGGCGCGATAAACTGGCATTACTGCAAGATGTCCATGCAGGCTGCCCCGAGCCGCTCGGGGCAGCGGAAAGACTTTTCCAGAGCATTTGAACTCCTGAACAATGCCGATATACAGATAAAAACATCAGGCGGCGCCTATCCGATAGAACACCTGCTGGTCAGACTGCTGCAGCTTTGAGAACTGTATTTGCCAGCCTTGAGAGTCTTGATATTTTCCTGGAGGCTGTATTCTTGTGTAATACGCCTTTTGAGACAGCCGAATCCACAGTCCTGATTGTCTCTCTCAAAAACTTTTTTACTTGTTCCTGATTTTTTTCGCCTGCTGCTTCCTCAATCTTTTTTGAAAGCGTTTTTATTTTTGAGCGGATAGAGGCATTGCGCAGATTGCGCTCCGCCGCCTGCCTTCCTCTTTTGAGCGTTGAAAGATTTTTCTTTTTTGCTGCTTTAGCCGGCAATTCTTCCTCCTTATAGGTCCGAGACCCCGAAAAATTTAGTCATATTTTTTAACATAATTTTAGTTATAAAATCAACCTTTTTATGTTAAAATCTTACACCATGAAAAGATACAAGCCTGTCTCGCTGAAAAAGTTAAAGACATATCCCATCTCAAAAAGGAAGAGCAAGGTCGAGATTTCACTGGCGGCGGCTCCGCATAAACCGGGCAAGTCGTTCACCGATTTTATCCATAACCTGCCTGACATACTTGCAGCAAGGGATTTCAGGGCAGTTGTGAGGGCCATAATAAATGCAAGAAAAAACAAAAAACCTGTAATCCTCGGAATGGGAGCGCATCCGATAAAAGTGGGATTATCCCCTCTTATCATTGACCTTATGAAGCGTGGGATTATAACTGCAATTGCAACAAACGGAGCATGCATTGTTCATGACTTTGAACTTTCATTCATCGGACAAACCTCGGAGGATGTTGCAGAGAAACTGTGTAAAGGCGCCTTTGGAATGGCAAAAGAAACAGGCGGATATACTAATAAAGCAATAAACGCAGGGGTCAAAAAAGGATATGGCATAGGGAAATCGCTTGGCGAAATGATTCAAAATTCAAAATTCAAATATAAAGATATGAGCATCTTTGCAGCAGCTTATAATCTTGGACTTCCGGCAACCGTCCATATTGCCATCGGCACAGACATAATCCACATGCATCCGCAGGCGGATGGCGCATCAATCGGCGAGGGAAGCCTCAGAGACTTCAAACTCTTCACATCCGTGGTATCTGATTTAGAAGGAGGCGTTTATATAAATTTAGGCTCTGCCGTCATTATGCCGGAGGTTTTTTTAAAGGCATTAACAATCGCAAGAAACCTTTGCAGCAAGGTTGAAAATATCACCACTGTAAATATGGATTTTATGCAGCACTACCGGCCGACTCAGAATGTCCTCAGACGCCCCACGCTGCAAAAAGGCTGCGCCTATGCCCTCACAGGCCATCATGAGATAATGTTCCCGCTCTTGGCAGCGGCAGTGATTGAGGGAATCTGAAAAATTATTAGTAACTTCAATTAAACATTCCCCCTGCTCTAACCCTGTCGTCATTTGTCACATCCAAGATTCCGGTATCTCTCTATGTAATCATTAGCGACTTTTATAGAGTCAAGAGAAAGATACTTCGCATACTCTATAACATAACCTCTCAGATAAACCTCTGCCGGAAGGGACGAAAATTTCTCGCGTTCTATATCTTCAAAATACTGCTTGCGGATTTTTGTGAATGACGCCATATCTTTCAGGTTAACCCCAAGTTTTTCCCTTATCTCTCTTAACAATCCGCCGCTGAATGACTTAATGCCGGATATATACTGCTTTAGTTCTTCACTCACAACAAAAGACGGTTTCTCGCTGCCTGCGGGGTCAGTGTCTTTATTCTCAAAAAAGTCGATAAGTTTTGTGTATGCCTCTTCTACCTGTTCCACTATGTCATGCCGCTTTTCTTCGGATAATTCATAGGCGATGGCAGAAGTTACAACAGAGTCATTTGAATACAATGCTTTTAGATGCAGATATGAACTCCTCACCTCTGACAGGGGGGCGTCAGGACTGAGTTCAAGCGCTTCAAAATATTTTTTACAATCTTCTGTGGGCATATTTATCGGTCATTACTGACGCCTGCCTGCCATCCCTGAGATTTTCCGTAAGCTTCCCTATCTCTTTTGCGACATGCGAAAATGGATGCGTAAGCATAAAAGGCAGCCTCTTGTTAATGCACCTTAACACAGTCTCATCGTATTCTATATGCCCTGCATACATGGCATTAAAGCCGAGAAATTTCAGGCACACACTTTTAACAGACACTCCAATCATAGTTTCCCTGCCGCTTCTTATTTGATTCAGGACTATATATATTCTAAAGGATGATAATTCCTTTTCAAGAATATCCCTGATGTGAGTAGATGTGCCCATAAGGTGGTCAACAACATCCTTAAGGTGTTTTATGCCATGCACATCCCGGTTCTTCCAGACGTCCTGAATCATATCCTTCAGCCCGTGCGCGCCGAGGGTAATCTTAAGTTTCCGGAAAAAAACATTTTTAACGAAGTGATACATATTCTCCAGAGCTGTAATCTCGGCCGTTGTGACAACTATCATCTTATCGGCCAGCAAAAAAGTGTCAATAGTATTATTATGCGAGCCTGCTCCGAGGTCAATGAGAATATAATCCGTATCAATCTCCTTAATCTGCCTGAAGAGCTTGAGTTTTTGCACATACTTGATATTTTCGGAATCAAGTGAACTGAGAGTCCCCGACACCAACCCCATATCAGGGATACTGCAGTTTACTATGATGTTATTGAGCGGCACCTTCTTTTCAAAAAAATCGGTGAGAGAATTTCTGGGCTTGCTTACTCCAAGGAAGGTATGGAGATTCGCTCCTCCAAGGTCGGCGTCAATCATGACAACCCTTTTCCCCTTTGAAACCAGATGCGTACCTATGCCGCTTGTGACGAAACTCTTCCCTGTCCCGCCCTTGCCTCCGCCAATAGCTCATATCTCGCATCTCTTATCCTGCGCGCCGTTATTCATAAATTATGTTAACAGTTTTTATACGATAAAAGCTGATATATAGTCAAGCCCTGCCCAATCCCGCAATGCCTTGTTTTGTCTGTCATTGCGAGTCCCGAGCAGCTCGGGGCGTGGCAATCTTATCGTCAAAGGCTTGAGATTGACCTTCACCCCAAAAAGTCTTTGACTTTTTGGGGACCCCGGCTTCGCTTCACTCGCAATGACAATTTTCTAAATCAGAATGCTGATAAAACCTTACAAACTAAAAAGGGGGTGTTTCCGATGAATCTGGAAACACCCCCTTTTAATCTCAGCCTTAAATCTCTTTTACAGCAGCGGGACAATTAGAAGCGCAACGATATTAATAACCTTTATCATCGGGTTAATTGCAGGGCCTGCTGTGTCCTTGTAAGGGTCGCCAACCGTGTCGCCTGTAACAGAGGCTTTGTGTCCTTCGCTCCCCTTCTTATGAACGACGCCTTTGTCGTCGGTAACGCCTTCTTCAAAGGATTTCTTGGCATTGTCCCACGCGCCGCCGCCGCTTGTCATGGCGATAGCCTGGAAGAGTCCGGTAAGGATGCTGCCGATAAGAACTCCGCCGAGCGCTTCCCTGCCAAGGGTAAGGCCAACTACGATAGGAACAACAACAGGGATAAGAGCAGGAACCATCATCTGCTTGATAGCGCCTTTTGTGACAATGTCAACGCACTTGCCGTATTCAGGCTTGCCTGTTCCTTCCATGATGCCCTTTATCTCTCTGAACTGTCTTCTCACCTCTTCAACAATACTGCCTGCCGCCTTTCCAACAGCCTCCATAAGAAGCGAGCCGTAGTAATAAGGAAGAAGTCCGCCAATGAAAAGACCTGCCAGAACCATCGGGTTTGAAAGGTCAAAGTAAAGCTGCGTGCTAAAGGACCTTGAATACTCCGCAAAAAGAACCAGCGCTGCAAGCGCTGCCGAGCCTATAGCATAACCCTTTGTAACAGCCTTTGTTGTGTTTCCGACTGCATCCAACGGGTCTGTGATTTTACGGATATCTTCAGGCAGTCCAGACATCTCAGCGATACCGCCTGCGTTGTCTGTTATTGGCCCATACGAGTCAATCGCAACAACAATTCCTGTCATTGAAAGCATTGAAACTGCTGCCAATGCAATTGCAAAAAGACCGCCCGCCGCATCACCGGCAAATCCACCGCCCAGAGAATATGCGCCGAGGATTGAGGCGACGATAACTATAACAGGCGCAGCGGTTGACTTCATGCTGACTGCGAGGCCTGCTATAACGTTTGTGCCGTGACCGGTCAGACTGGCCTTTGCAATGTGTTTCACCGGGGGATACTTAGAAGCAGTGAAGTACTCGGTTATAACCACAATCAGTCCGGTCAGGACAAGGCCGATAATTGCCATAAGGAAAACATTCCACTGTGTAAATGAAGGGTGAGAGGCCATTGAAGCCGCATCTACGCCTTTCAGAAATTCACCTGTCACAAAATAAAATACTATTGCCGCAAGAACTCCGGCAACGGCAAGCCCCTTATAAAGGGCGCCCATAATATACTGGCTCTTGCCGAGTTTTACTGCAAAGGTTCCTATAATAGAAGCGATAATTGATATTCCGCCGAGGAGCATCGGAAACTCAATCCAGCCGCTGCCTACGCCAAAAACCGTCTTTGCCAGGAGCATTGCTGCAACGAGCGTAACTGTATATGTTTCATAAAGGTCGGCTGCCATACCTGCGCAGTCGCCTACGTTGTCGCCTACGTTATCGGCTATAACCGCAGGATTTCTCGGGTCATCTTCAGGAATTCCCGCTTCAACTTTTCCAACAAGGTCCGCGCCTACGTCAGCAGCCTTTGTATAAATACCGCCTGCGATACGGGCAAACACGCTCATGAGTGAACAGCCGAACCCGAGGCCTACGAGAGCATGGAAGGCCATCTCAGGGTCTGCTGCCTTTGCAATAGTATAAAAACCCGCAAGTCCTATAATTCCGAGGCCCACGACCATAACGCCGGTTACCGAGCCGCCTTTGAACGCCAGGCTAAGCGCAGCCTGAAGCCCTTTGTGCGCAGCCTGTGTGGTGCGTACATTTGCGCGAACCGTAACCCACATACCCACAAAACCGGCAAGGGCGGAACCGACTGTGCCAACGATAAAGCCAATAGCCGTCCAAATGCCGAGATTCATCGCCGCGATAAGGACCACGAGGACCACTGCAACCATCGCTACTGTCTTATATTCGCGTGTCAGGAACGCATATGCGCCCTCTTTAACAGCATTTGAGATTTCCTGCATTTTAGCGCTTCCGGCATCCTGCTTTGATACCCACATTGCGGTGAGCACGGCGTATATAATGCCGAGCAATCCGCAGCCTAAAGCAAAAAGAATTGTTGAACTCATCTCTCCTCCTTCGTAAAAAAATTTAAATTAGAGTTTAAAATTATAAGTCAAAAACTTTCCGATTTAACTCTTAATTCTTCACTTACAACTTTTAATTGCTTTGCCGCCTCACCTCCTCCTCAATCAGTTTTCAGTCCAACTTTTAACTTCTTAACTTGGTATTATCCCCCTGTAATGTAATCCTTCAGATAATGAAGTTCTGCCTCCAGACTGCTGACCTTGGATTTTACAATATCACGAATAGATACAACGCTAATGACCCTCCCATGTTCTACCACAGGCAGATGCCTTATATTCTTCTCTATCATAATCGTCATAGCATAATTTACGTCATCATCCGGAGTTGCCACCAGAATATCCATGGTCATTACTTCTTTTATATTTATCTTATCACAGGCAACATCTTCCTTCCTGCCCCAACATCTCAAGGCGTCGCGTTCTGTAAACAATCCAACAGGTTCGCCTTCTTCCATCACTAATACTGCGCCAATATTCCTTTCTATCATTTTATCAATTACCGTTTTAACAGTAACAGCGCCATCAACTGCAATTACCTCAAGCCCTTTATCTTTTATGATATCTCCTATCGTCATCATTCCCTCCGCATTAAACCGCTATGTCCCTGTTTGCCATTTTAGAATAGGCAATTGCCAGTGTTCTGTATCCCATGTGCGCAAGCTTTGAGTATGGAAAATACGCTATGACATAAAAGACAAAAAGGAGATGCACGAAATACATCGGATACGCAATTGATGAGACGCCCATTAACCTGATTATCTCGGTAAGCGCGCCTGTAACGCCGAGCAGCAATATCATGCCTGCAAATGTCCAGTCAAAAGACGAGTTCCTGTATTCGTATCCTTTATTCTTTAAACGGTTAAAAACTATGAGCAGGGTTCCGGCCAAAAGAGCTAATGCGCTTATATTCGCAAGCCATTTCATCGGGTCTGCGAGAGATATGGGAGAGTGTTTCTTGTAGGGCTCAGGCAGATAATAATAAATCGTTATCCATATTGTTGTGATGGCAAGGCCTGCAAACGCATAGAAGACAAGAAGATGACCGTTCTTCCGTCCGGCATTTGCCTCGCATTTGCCAAACCTTGAATGTTTCAGGAACTCAACAAGGGTTTCAATAAGCGCGGGGAAAAAACCCTTTGAATAGGGCTGTGAGCTGCCCTTAGAGATATTATTCCAGAATCTGGAAAGACTTGACAGATAGGAAATGCCTGCCAGAATAACCGCTGAAATAAAAATTACTTCTATATACCTTATCGGGAAAAACTTTGAGTAAACAATATCTCCGTCCGGGATTCCAAGATGGCCGGTCAATCCAAGCACAGCTAAAAACAGTATAAACGGTATTGCAAGAGCGGCAAGCGTCATCTTCGGCTCGGTGACTATCTTACCCATGAACCCGGGGACTGCGTTTTCCTCTATTGATTTCTTCCTCATCACAGCAAGCACATCACCGGGCTTTGCGCCTCTCGGACAGTATTTTGTGCAGTCATCACAGTTATGACAAAGCCAGATATCCGGATTGTTCAGGAGCTTATCCTTAAGCCCCCACTGCGCATAAATCATCTCCTTCCTCGGAAACGGCCTGTCTTCAGGGGTCACATTGCATACAACAGTACATGTGGAGCACTGGAAACACTTCTTTAATGACTCCCCACCGCTATTAATTATCTCTTTAACAAAATCCAAATCCGGATTAATTACTTTTGCCTCTGCCATGTATTCCTCCTCTTTTTTATAAAAGGTTTCAGGTTCTAGGTTTTAGGTGTTAGCTCTTGGTCTAACACCTGACCACTAGCACCTAACACCTAAATTAGAATCCCTTATACGGGTTAGGACCGAACCCCTCCAGTTTTTTTATAAACTCGTCTAATATCTTTGGTATTTTGTAATATTCGGCGATAGACACCTGTTCCATCTGGACCCTGCCGGACTCGAGCTTTAGTCTGTCAAGTGTTTCCGCAACCTTTGACAATCTGATTTTCGCCAGGTAGCTTCCTGTTGCCATATGGCACTGGTAATCATCGCCATATTGACATCCCATGATGAGTATGCCGTCAATACCCTTTGAAAGGGCGTCAGCCACCCATACTAAATTCATTGAGCCTGCGCATCTCAGAGGGACTACCCTGACAAAAGAATTATATTGGAGCCGGTTAAGTCCCACCATGTCCAACGCCGGATAGGCGTCATTTTCACAGGCAAAAACTATTACCCTCGGCTTCTCCTCTTCTTCTTCGGGCACCTCTATATTTTTTACCATATTCCCTATCATATCAACTGAATAGTTTTTGAAAGAGATAATCCTCTCCGGACATGCGCCCATACAGATTGCACATCTTCTACAGCGGGTTGGATTATAAAGCGGATTAGCCTTTTCGTCTTCATTAATAGCGCCAAAAGGGCACTCCTCTGTACATCTCTTACACTGGGTACATTTCTGCATAAAGAACTCTGCATAAGATATATCTCCAACCCTCGGATGCACAGCCTCTCCCCTGGATGTTAATTCAACACACTGGATTGCCTTAAGAGCTGCGCCTGTGGCGTCTGCTACGGTTGAAGGAATATCCATAGGAGCCCTTACAGAACCGGCAGCGTAAACACCTGTTCTTCGGGTTTCATATGGAAAACAGATAAAATTGGAATCAGGATAACCATTAATGAGAGCCGGCGCCTCTCCTCCCTGTCTGTATTCGAGATTTAAGATGTCTGTTTCAATCATCACATAAGGAATAAACTCATCCCCGGGTTTTACGCCTGGCGGCAGTATTTCCTCGCCGAGTGCAGATACAGGAACCATGCCGGTTGCCAGAACAACCAGGTCCGCATTCACCTGGATTTTTTCACCCAGGAGGGTATTTTCTACTTCTACCGCAAGGTTCTTATTTTCATCCTCTGTAATGCCTTTGACGTCTCCTTTTGTCAGGAATACCCCTGCATCATTCTGCATACTCTTATAAAAATATTCATAATGTCCCGGCGTCCTCATGTCCCTGTAGAAAATGTAGACCTTTGAATCAGGATACTGATTCCTTATATATTTTGCCTGTTTTAAAGATTCTACACAGCAGGTTGCTGAACAATAAGGCAGATGCTTCTCATCCCTCTGTCCGGCGCACTGAATAAAGGCAACGCTTTTGACAGGCTTGCCGTCAGAGGGACGCACCATGGTCCCTTTTGCAGCTATAGCCTCCATCATATAGTTTGTTATTACATTAGGATATTTCCCAAAACCGAACTCGGTAATTTTTGCTGCATCATAAGGCACTGTGCCGGCAGCCTCAACTATAGCGCCAACTCTAAAGGTCTCAGCGCCTCCATTTCGTTTGACAGTAACGTCATACAAACCCGGGGCGCCGTCTATCTTTTCAATTAATGAAGATGTGTAAATCTTAACCTTTGGATTCTGTTGAACTTCTTTAATTAAGTTATTAATTTCCGGCTCTTCCATCTCTGCATAAGGGGCCTTGGTAGGAGCTTGTTTGTAAATCCTGGACATCCATCCGCCAAGGGCTTCGTTCTTTTCTACCAGGAAGACCTCATAACCAGCCTTAGCCGCCTCATTGGCAGCAGTGATTCCGGCGAGGCCGCCTCCAACAACCAGAACATTCTTAGAGGGCTCCTCCACCTTATAGGGTTCCGGCGCCTCCATCTTCTGCATCTTAAGAAGACCCATTCTAATATAGTCTTCAGCCATCATCTGGGTATCTTCATCATTTGCCGGATGGCTCCAGACAACCCCTTCTCTCAAATTTACCCTTTCCACAAGCGGGATACCGAGCTCAAAGACATCGTAATTTACGCGCGGTGAGCAGGCGGCAATTATAACGGCATTTACGCCTTCCTGGGCCATGTCTTTTTTTATGAACTCCACGCCTTCCTTCTGACACAGGGACGGATGGGACTTGACAACAGGGGCCTTCATTTCAATAGCAACCTTCGTTAATTTCTCTATGTCAAGGGCCTTCCCTATCTCACAATCTGTGCAGATATAAACTCCTATTTTCTTTTCCATTGGATTACCTCCTCACCAAAGATTGAATTGACTTAAGGGCTGCTGCTGCTGCAGTCTGGGCCGATGAGTAGACGTCAATCGGCTTTACAGCGCAGCCGGCAGCGGACATCCCGGCTACTCCTGTGTTAGATGTAATGAAACCATCAGTATCATAAGATACACTTGAAGGGATTTTCGATTCTTGCGTGCTGGGAGCCATACCCGCAGCAAGGACCACAAGGTCCACCTTTTCATGAATCTTCTGCAATGTCTGTGTATCCTCTGCTGTGACGATAATATCCTTTGTAGCGGGGTCTTCCTCAATCTTTGCAACCTTTCCTTTAATAAACTTTATATTTTCATCCTGCTGGATTTTTTTATAAAACTTTTCATATCTCGTTCCGGGCGAACGAACGTCAATATAAAATATAAATATCTGCGCCTGAGGATATTGCTCCCGCACATAGGTTGCCTGCTTCATAGAGGCCAGGCAGCAAATGTAAGAGCAGTAAGGAAGGTGGTTCTCATCGCGGGAACCGGCACACTGGACAAAGGCAACCCTTGAGACCTCTTTCCCGTCAGATGGGCGGATGATATTGCCTTTTGTAGGGCCATTTTGAGAGGCTAATCTCTCCATCATCATATTTGTTATTACGTTTTGATATTTCCCAAATCCAAGATTATCAATCTTTTTGGCGTCATAAGGCTTCCAGCCGGTAGCCCAGACAATAGAGCCGGCCTTCAAGGATAGGCTTTGAGTCTTCATGTTTAGGTCTATGGCATTATATTTACAGGCATCTACGCATTTGGCGCATTCAGCTTTCTTACAGACCTTATCATCAATAACATATCTCATAGGAAAGGCAAAATCATGGGGAAGATAAATAGCCTTTGTCTTATCCATGCCAAAATTGAAATCATTTGGCCTTTCAATCGGACAGACATCAACACAGGCCCTGCAGGCCGTACAATTCTCGTTCACATAGCGGGGATTCAACTTTACTGTTACGTCAAAATCACCCTCAGCGCCCGAAACCTTTTCTACCTCTGCCGAGGTATAGATTTTTACTCTCGGATTGCTCTTGATTCTTCTATAATTTATCTCCAGTCCGCAATTAGGCGGGCATAATTTCGGGAAATACTTATTAAGCTGAGCTACCCTGCCGCCAAGATAAGGATTCTTTTCAATGAGTGTTACCTCATACCCTACCTCAGCCGCTTCCACCGCAGTAGTTATTCCGCTTATCCCTCCGCCTACAACTAATATACCTTTTGTTTTCTCCGCAGCCATGTTATAACCTCCATAAATATTTATATGCTTAAAAACAATGAATTAATGTCATTGTGGATGAAAACCACATTCTTCTGATTTGATTGATTCAAAGGCCCAAAATACCCTTTTTTCCTTCTCTCTTTTATCCCCGGACAGTCCTTTAAATTCAATCCGTTTGACGGCCTCAAGGGCCTCATGCCGTGAAGGTATCTCCCTTGGACCGTGACCGATTGCCTTGCCGGTTGCTGCGTCCAGAATCTCCGCATCCTCTCCATCAGTTACAACGGCCAGGGGGATTACATAAGTATCAAAGATTCTTGCGCAGGCTAAGGCCTCCCTTTCCCATGAAGACAATGAACCGCCAATGCATTTTATAATCATGAATCTCTTTCCTTCAAGACTTATAACCAGGTCCACCTTTGCCCTGTTTGTTTTTTCGTCGAGAACGACGTCAAATCCCCTGTCAACCTCTATATCATCTTTTGTATAACCCTTCTCTTCAATCAGAAACCGTTCTATCCCCTGCCTTACCCTTTCATCGGTTGTGTCAACAATCTCCCGCCCTGTTATAAAGTCAATAAGTTTTTCTTCAACACCATTCATACTTATACTGCCTTCTTTTTATACTCTTCTTTCACCTTTAATGTCTCTTCAAGCATCAGGATATATTTCAGGTATTTGAATCCGAATTTCATCAGGGCGAGCTCGTCAGTCTTTATCTTCTCAACCTCTTCTTTATCAATATCAAAGAGAGCAAAAAAATTGCTCTCAAAGATAAATTTTTTGAACCTATCTATATCATAACTTGCCATGTAAAGCATGCCCTGCTTCTTTGAGTCGAGTTGGGGCTGCCCTGAGGCATTTCTCCTTAGCTGAACCTCTTTCCACTCCTTATTCATCTCATCATAGAGCTCAACCCCCTGGTCCCTCCTCCAGGTCTCTATGGTCCACTCCTTTTCCTCCTGATAACCGAGGCAATTGGGGTCTTTTACAAAAAAATAGAATTCTTCATTTACCGGCCCTTTCCCTGAGCCCATCATCATAATGCCTTGACCGATGGGATAATATCTACAGTTAGAAGGACGGTCTTCATAGACGCTGCAGCCTTCAACCGTAACAAAGGGACATTTCCCTTCATCATCTGTCATCTTAAGCACTGCGTAAGGATGTGAGGACTTTTCATCAGTATGGGTGTATGTGTATCTATCCAGGAACTCTCCTGAAGAAATTCCCAATCTATTTTTCATCCTTATGACGTCATAAGGCGTAAGAAGCACATCTGCACGGCTGCAGCATTTGCTAAAACAGGCGATACCCTTATAACACCCAAATTTGAATTTGGAATTCAGTGTGCGCTTAATAGGTTCTACAAGCCTTCTGCTCAGAAACATGGTTTAATCCTTTCCCCTCTTAGCCTGCAATAGCTTATCCATCGCCTTATCTTTAAATCTAAAGGTATCTTCATTAAATATATTGAATCTTATCCATCTATAGCCAAAATTTAAAAGTTCTTCTTCGTCTTGCTTTATTTTTTCGATAACCTCTTTCTCCACATCATATATATCAAAAAACTTTGTCTCAAAAAGAAATTTTTTGAACTCGTTCAGGTCGTAACAAGCCTTATAGAGCAGATTCGCCCTTCCTGAATCAAGCTTGTTTCCCCCGCCTGAGGCGGAAAAATAATCATGGAAGGTAATCTCTTTATAAGCCTCATTCATCTTGTCATATATATCAATACCTTGATTCTTTTTCCATTCTTTTATCGTCCATTCTTTTCCCTCTTTCATCCCAAGGCATGAGGAATTTTCATCTATTAAAAACCCTTCTTCCTTTGAAGAAACAGGGAATACCGGATACATTCTGCAGGACCACGGTCTGTCCTGATAAATCATACAGCCCTCAGGAGTAACAAAGGGACAACTCTTATTTTCATCCTCCAGCATCTTAAGCGCTATTAGGGGTATCCCCTCATCTCCCAAGAGCGCAACGGTAAATCTCTTTAAAAATTCTTCAGAAGACAGCCACATAGACCTTCTCATCCTCAGGACATCGTAGGGGGTAAGAAAGATATTTACATCACTACAGCATTTATTAAAACAGGCAAGCCCTTTATGACATGAGAATTTGAAGCTGTCATTTAGAGATAGCCTCCGTTGTTTTTCGGTATTTTCTTTATTCATAAATTATTCTCTTAATGTAACCCTTCAGTGAAGGGTGGATTATTCCCCCTTTGGCAAAGGGGGATGTAGGGGG
>MNVK01000137.1 GCA_001871685.1 Nitrospirae bacterium CG1_02_44_142 | reverse complement strand
GTTTAGGCATTGCGCGCATGACAGAGGAGGACAGTTCTATAGACGATATCATAAAGAGAGCGGATGATGGGCTATATAAAGCAAAAAACAGCGGAAGAGACAGGGTTGAGTGGATATAAAAGGAGGAGGTGTTTTTATGTTGAAACCTGTTGTTGATTGGGATACATGCGTTGGCTGCGGAGCATGCACAGAGGTTTGTCCTGAAGTCTTTCAGCTTAAAGATGATAAGGCATGGGTTGTAGGACTGGAAAAGTGCAATACCTGCAACTGTCAGGAAGCTGCCGACATCTGTCCCGTTCAGGCAATAACCGTTACTGAGGAGTAATTGGTAAAACTATGAAAGTTATTGCATTTTTAGGAAGTCCGAGAAAGGACGGCAATACAGAGCTTCTGCTGAAAGAGGCAATAAAAGGGATAGAGGCTTCCGGCTCTCCGAGCGGCTCGGAGGTCTTTAACCTCAATCTTATGAAGATTTCCCCGTGTCAGGATTGCGGGGGGTGCGACGAGACAGGCAAGTGCATTGTTGAAGACGAGATGTCTCAGATTTACAATGCAATAAGAACTGCGGACAGAATCATACTTGCATCGCCAATCTTTTTCTTCGGACTCAGCGCGCAGACAAAGATAATGATAGACAGATGTCAGGCATTCTGGTGTGAAAAATACCTGTTAAAAAAGCCAATCCCGGAAGGCAGATACGGGAGAAAAGGACTTTTATTGCTCGTAGGAGGCATGGAAAAGGATACAGGGATTAAGTGTCCCGAGGCAACTGCAAAGGCATTTTTCAGAACCATCAGCGTGCCTGAACATAAGACATTGAGTGTTCTCGGTGTTGACGCAAAAGGCTCAATACTCAAACATCCCACTGCGCTTAAAGATGCATATGAGGCAGGAAGAGAACTGGTTAGGATTTAACCCTCTTCCACCTTCTGTGAATCCACAACCATTCTGACGGATGCTCTTTGATATACCTTTCAATAAAACCTGAAAACTTTTTGGTATCTTCTATAACCGCTTTCTCTTTATCTGCAATAGCTGATAATTCTACCTCCGGATAAATCGTTATCTTATGTCCTTTATCCGTTCTGTGAATAAATGCAGGCAAAACCACTGCCCCTGTTTTTCTTGCTATGAGCGCGGGCATCTTTGTGGTCCATGCCCCTCTTCCGAGAAAGTCTATGACATACCCCTCATCTGAAAGCACAGCCTGATCCATAAGAATGCCGACAGATTCATTATTTTTTAATACTTTCATGACTGCCTTCAGCGCCCCTTTTTTGTAAATAACGCTGGTGCCGTATCTCTGCCGTACCCTTTCTATAAATTTGTTTATATAAGGGTTCTTTATCTTTCTCGCAATTCCGGAGGAAGGCAAAAGCTTCGCAGATGCAGCAACCATCAACTCCCAGTTTCCGCAGTGTCCTGTTATAAACAGAATCCCTTTGCCCTTTGCTCTGGCATTATCAAGGTTTTCTACTCCCTCAATCTTCACAGAATCTATAATCCCTGAACCAATGCCGTAATATATTTTAACTATCTCGGTGAACGACCTGCCGAGGTTTCTAAAAGTTTCTTTTGCAATATCCCTGACGCCTAACCCCTGACCCCTGACACCTGACTTTTCGATATTTTCTATTGCGATTTTTCTTCTGCTCCTCCAGAGATAAAAAAGCAGACTGCCAAGAAATTCTCCGAACCTAAGCGGGAATACTGCTAATGGTATGGACAGCGCAATATAAAGACAAGCCTCAAGAAACCATACTGCCCGTTTCATATGTTATTTTCTTTTTTGCCTTTCTCGTTTTCTTCATCATCTTTTTCCTTCTTTCCCTTCAAGGCCCCTCTTATTTCTTCAAAGCGTTTTGCAATGAGATAATTCATAGTGCCTTCCGGATATGTCCCGTCTTCTCTCAACTCGCCCGCAGACATGCCTGTGAGTATTTCAAGCCCGTCTTCAACTCTATTTATAGGGTATATTGTAAATTTGCCTGCCTTAACAGCATCCACCACATCCTTTTTTACCATCAAGTGTTTGACATTCCGTCTTGGTATTATGACGCCGTGGCTTCCGTCAAGCCCCCTCAATCTGCACAAATCAAAGAATCCCTCTATTTTTTCATTTACGCCGCCAATAGGCTGCACATCTCCGTTCTGGTCCATAGAGCCTGTGACGGCAATACTCTGTTTTAGCGGCACGTTCGCAATACTGCTTAAGAGAGCATACAGCTCTGCGCATGAAGCGCTGTCTCCCTCCACCATATCATAGAGCTGCTCAAATGTTATGGAGGCTGAGAGGCTTATGGGTTTTTTTGAGGCGTATTTGCTTCCAAGATAATTTGTTATTATGAGTATTGCTTTTTCGTGTATCTTGCCGCTCATCTTAGTTTCTCTTTCTATATTTACAACTCCTGCTTTTCCTGTATATGCGGCGGCAGTTATTCTTGAGGGCTTGCCGAAACTGTAATCTCCAATGTCAAGAACAGCAAGGCCGTTAACCTGTCCGGCTTTTTCTCCTGATGTGTCAACTATCAGCGTCCCCTCGGCAATCATTTCACGCATCCGCTCTTCTATCCTGTTATTTCTATAAATTTTCTCATCTATTGCCTTTTCAACGTGAGCGTTCGTGACTGCGCTGCTTTTTGCCTTTGACGCCCAGTAGTTTGATTCCATGATAATATCATTTATCTCGCTGAACTTTGACGACAGTTTTTCCTGATGTTCGGCAAGCCTTGAGCCGTATTCCACAACCTTTGCAATGCCTGTTCTGTCAAAGGGCAGTAAATTTTCATCCTTGCATTTCGCAGCTACAAAGGATGCGTATTTTTCTATGTTTTCATCTGTTCTGTCCATCCTGCTGTCAAAATCAGCCTTGACCTTAAACAGTTCCCTGTATTCTTCATCAAGGTTGTAAAGCAGATAATAGAGATAAGGATTCCCTACAAGTATGACCTTGACGTTAATAGGAATTGCCTCTGGTTTGAGGGTTGTTGTGGATACCAGCCTGTATTGTTCCCATACATCTTCTATCTTTACTTCCTTATTTCTCAAGGCGCGTTTCAGAGCGTCATAGGCAAATATATTTCTCAGGAGGTCCAGGACATTGATGACTATATAACCGCCGTTGGCCCTGTGAAGCGAGCCGGCTTTTATCATTGAGAAATCCGTTATTGCAATCCCGTACTGTATCTTATATTCTATTCTTCCAAAGAGATTGTAGTATGTCGGGTTGCTCTCAAATACGCACGGCGCGCCTTTAGTCTCTTTATTGTTTACCAGAACATTAACGGTGTATCTCGTGAATGTCGGCTCGGCTTTCGGGATTTTCATAAATGGCAGCGCGGGAGCCTGTTCCTCCGACGTCTTAAAATCATCAAGATGCGCAAGTATGTCTTCCTTAACATCTTCAAGGTAGGCCGTTATCCTTTCATATTTTTGGTATTTGTTTTTCATCTCATCTATCAGATGCCCAACAGCAGAAAGCGCAGCCTCTCTCTCAAGTCTGCCGAGGAGGTCTTTGACAAGTTTCTCTCCATCCCTCAAGGTCCTGACAACATCATCAAGTTCATTCTGAAGCGTCTTGCCAAGTTCTTCTATTTTTTTCCTGGTCTTTTCATCAAGAGTTTCAAATTCTTCTTCGTTGAGCGGTTCTCCCGTTTTTTTGATAGGAACTATCAGCAGTCCGCTGACTGTCTTTCTTATAGAAAATCCTTTTGTCCGAGCCTCATCTTCAAGATGCGAAAATAGGTCTTTTTGTTTTTTCTGAAATTCCTCCAGGATAAGGTTTTTCTGCTTTTCATACTCTTTTGACTCAAAAACTTTCGGTATCTCAACTCTGAGTATTTTAAGAAGTTCATCTATGTCTTTTTGAAAGATGACTGCGCTGCCGGGTTCAAGCGAGACGGCTATCGGAGCGTCAGCATCCTTAAAATTGTAGACATAGCACCAGTCAGAAGGAACGGGTTCTTTTACTGCCTGTTTTGACAATATAGACCTGATTGTGGTCATCTTGCCTGTTCCGTTTTCTCCAAGAATAAATATGTTGAATCCTCTGTTGTTAAAACCTATTCCAAAGTCAAGCGCCCTCAGCGCCCTCTCCTGCCCTATTGTTTCGTCAAATGGCGGCAGTTCCGCTGTAGTTTTGAACTTAAATATGCCCGGATTGCAGCATTTATAAAGTTCATCGACACTCAACTTTTCAGGCATTTTTACCTCCATAATAATTTGAGTTTATAGTCCATGATTTATTGCTATGAACAATTTACCACAAAAAAAGAATTTAATAAAGAGATTACGCCCTTGGATGATGCTGGGTATACACCTTCTTGATTCTGTCGGTTGAAACCTTTGTATATATCTGCGTTGTGGATATGTCCGAATGGCCCAGCATCTTTTGGAGAGAGCGCAAATCCGCCCCGCCTTCAAGCAGATGCGTTGCAAAAGAGTGGCGGAGAGTATGAGGCGAGAGATTGACGCCAATCTGTTTCCCGTATTTCTTAGTCGTCTGCCAGAAACGCTGTCTTGTCATAGCGCCGCCCCTGTTTGTGACAAAGAGATAGTCAGACTGCTTTTTCTTTAGAACTGCGGGCCTGAGTTCCTTCATATATTTTTTAACCTTATCAAGAGCCCTTGAGTTTATCGGAACCACCCTTTCTTTTGACCCCTTGCCCAGAATTCTCAGGAAGCCCGCCTCAAAGTTTATATCGCCGAGTTTAAGAGAGACAAGTTCGCTGACACGCAGACCCGAGGAATAAAGAAGCTCCAGCATGGCAGTATCCCTTAAAAATGCGGCGCTGTCTGTTCTGCTGTCCAGGAGGGATATGACGTCTTCAAGGCTTAGAGCCTTTGGAAGCCTTTCCCATTTTTTGGGAGTCTGAAGGTTTTCTGAGGGGTCTTCTTTAATGATTTTTTCTATTACCATATATCTGCAAATGCCGCGTATGGAAGATATGAACCTGCAGATGCTTGTCGTTGAATATTCTTTGTCCTTTACATCATTCAGGAAATCTAAGATATCGGCTCTTGAGAAGGAGCCCAGTCTTTTGTTTTTTGAAGTTAGGAGCTTTTGAAAGAGCTTGACGTCTCTTGAATACGATTCAACCGTATTCTTAGACAGCCCCCTTTCCACAGAGAGATAGATAAGAAAATCTTTTAATATCTCCACTGACACTGTTCCTCCGCTTCTGATAAATTAGATTTTACGATAAATCCTTTTTCTTTTCTGCTGTCAGGTTATTATACTGTTTGACAAAAAATATCTTTACTTTTTATTATACATCTATAGGAAGCAAGCGCCATCGGAAGCGTCTAATGCCATACAGATACAATATGAAATATGGCAGAGGCGCTTTTTTTGACAGATAATAACTAAACGTTGAGGCAATACAGAGAAAATGTGCAGGCTGGCTGCGATAACATCAAATAAATATTTTTCTCCAATGGAGAATATCCTCGCCCTTGAGACCATGAAGGAAGGGCATGACGGCTCAGGATTAGGCCTTACGCTCAAAGGCCTCGGAGGAGAATTCAAAGACCTCAAGAGATACCCAATTATGTCAGGTATATGCTCGCGGGAAGGGATTAAGACCCTTGACGATTATATGAAAAAAAAAAGGTTCAAACTCAAGCACGTATGGACTCCAAAGATAAAACCGGCAAAGGGAATAGCCGCACGCGATTATTATTTTGCCAGGGCCTATAATTACCCTGCTCCCTATAAAAACAAGTCTCTTGCGGAAAAAGAAGACCTCTTGATGAAGACAAGGCTTGCGCTCAGACGCATAGGCGAGCCTGATGAATCAATCTTTGTGTTCTCTTTTTACCCGGATGTTATTACCTTAAAAGAGGTCGGCGACCCTCTTGAACTTGGTGAGTTCTTCGGGCTTGACAGGGACGGTTTAAAGGCAAAAGTTATATTTGCGCAGGGGCGGCAAAATACAAATTATACAATTTATCTTTATGCGTGCCACCCCTTTTTCATTCAGGGCTATTGCTCAATGACAAACGGTGAGAACACGGCATTTGTTCCGATAAGGGAGTTTCTGATGAGCAGGGGATTTCCCGGCTACATCGGCTACAACAGCGACAGCGAGGTATTCACGCATATACTTCATTATTCAATAAGGCAGCTTGGTCTGCCCCTGAATTACTACAAGGACATAATCACACCCTTAAAGACGTCAGAGATAGGGCTGCGAAGAGACAGCGAAGCCCTTAGTCTTATCAAGCAGTCCTTGAGGCCTCTCTGTATTGACGGCCCTAATATGGTAATAGGCTTTACGCCTGACGGAACATGTTTTATGGTTCATGATTCAAAAAAACTGAGGCCCGGCGTGGTAGCAGGCGTTAAAGGCAAATATGCTCTTATGTCGGAAGAATGCGGAGTGGACAAGGCTGTTCCGAAGAGAGATAAATCTATGGACATCTTCCCGATGAAATACGATATGGTGGTTGTTTCGCCTGATGCGAAGGAGGTAAAGGTATGGAACCAACTTCAGGGCTAAGACCGGACCATAACCATAAATTCTCGTTAAGGGAGTTCCCCTATATAATCCGCTGGCGTGACGACAGATGCAAGAGGTGCGGAAAATGTACGGCAGTCTGTCCTGTCAAGGCGATTGAGGCAACTGTTAAGGTTCAGCGGCATGTTCTTTCTGAAGGGCCAACGCCTTCGCCAAAGATAGAAAGAAAGATTATTCAGGTAGTTGAGCAGGTCGTTGACCTGGAAAGATATTGTACGGGCTGCGGCGCCTGCACGCTTGTTTGCCCCAATGAGGCTATAGAGCCTGAATTCAATCCTCAGAATAAACTGCTGCACTATAAAAATAAAGGCGGAGAGGGATATAAGAGAGGCGGAAGGAGGAATGACCCATCCATCTCAACATTAGACAAACTCAAATTCTCAAGGATATCTATGCTCACGGACCCTGCATTGGATGCGGGAAGGCATGAATTCAGAGTGAGGACACTGCTCGGAAGGATACTGCCTCCTGAAGAACTGCCATTAAAACTGGTAAACGGGAAGCTAATTGTGGACAGGCAAAACGGAAAGTTCATACCCCCTGTCCGGGAGATATATCCAATAATAATAGGAAGCATGTCTATTGGAGCGCTCTCCCCCACAATGTGGGAGGGACTTGCAATGGGAATTGCCTATCTCAATGAAGTTGAGGGAATGCCTGTTGTTATGTGCTCAGGAGAAGGAGGCCTGCCTCCAAGACTCCTGAAATCCAAATATCTAAAATATTTCATTATCCAGATAGCATCGGGATATTTCGGATGGGATGAGATAATACATTCCCTGCCCCACATGGTTGAAGACCCGGCTGCGATAGAGATTAAATACGGACAGGGCGCAAAACCCGGCGACGGCGGCCTTTTAATGGCGCAGAAGGTATTAAAGCTCATAGCGAGCATCCGCGGAGTGCCCCAGTTCATTGACCTGGCGTCGCCTCCAACTCACCAGACAAAGTATTCCATAGAGGAGGCAGTTGCAAAGATGATACAGTCCATGTCAATGGCATGGGGTTTCAGGGTGCCTGTCTATCCTAAGATTTCAGGAACAAAGACAGCAAGGGCGGTATTAAATAATCTTGCAAGAAATCCCTATGCAGCGGCTTTGTCAATAGACGGAGAAGACGGAGGCACAGGCGCCGCCTACAATGTCTCTATGGACAAGATGGGGCATCCAATAGCATCTAACATAAGAGACTGCTACCTGGACCTCGTAAAACAGGGTAAACAGAATGAGCTCCCATTGATAGCGGCAGGAGGAGTAGGCAAAAAAGGAAACCTTGCGGCAAACGCAGCGGCTTTGATAATGCTTGGGGCCTCTGCTGTCTCAATAGGGAAATATATAATGCAGGCGGCGGCAAACTGTTTTGGCGATGAATATAACAGGTGCAACCTCTGCAACACAGGCAAATGCCCGAGGGGGATTACAACACAGGACCCGAAACTTTACAGAAGGCTTGATTCAGACAAGGTTGCAGAGCGTGTCGTAGAGGTCTTCAAGTCGGCGGATGTGGAACTCAGAAAGATATTTGCTCCGATGGGAAGAAGCACGGAACTGCCAATAGGAATGTCAGACGGTCTCAGTACAAATGATAGGGCAATAGCGGAGAGGTTGGGAATTGATTATGCGTGCTAAGAAAAAGTCAGGGGTCAGGGGTCAGGGGTCAGGGGTTAGTAAAAAAACTAAAACCCAGAACCTGACACCTAACACCGCCGTTATAAAGGGCAATGTAAAAGGCAAAAGAACCCCTTCGCGCATCCTTGAGGAGCAGATACAGCAGGCTGTTCGGGAAGGGGCAAGGGAGATTCATATAATTGCAGATGGCCAGCACGGCATCGGAGGAAGAATCTGGCCGAGGGGCGAAACCATAAAGATAACAGTTGAAGGCCCTGTCGGCCAGCGCCTTGGAAGCATGGGAATGCCGGGCACTGAGATTCTCGTAAAAGGCAGCGCCTCCGATGATGTGGGATGGCTCAACTGCGGAGCAAAAATAACCGTGCTCGGCGATGCAACAAACGGCGTATGGAATGCCGCGGCGCAGGGAACCCTCTATGTGCAGGGAAGCGGCGGCGCACGCTGCGACACAATGACAAAACATAACCCGAGGTTTGACCCTCCTCAGTCCTGGTATTTCAGAGATGTTGGAGATTCATTTGCAGAATTTAAAGCCGGAGGAACAGCAGTAATCTGCGGCGTTAATCCGAGGAATCCAAAAAACATCATAGGCTATCGTCCCTGCGTAGGAATGGTTGGCGGAATCATATATTTCAGAGGACAGATTCAGGGATACAGTGAAAAAGATGTAAAGCTTGCAGACCTGACTCCGCAGGACTGGGAATGGCTCAAGACAAACATGAGAGCATTCCTTGAGGCGGTTGATAGGACGTCATATTACAATGAACTTACACGTTCGCAGGAGGACTGGAAAAAGCTATTCTCATATACCCCGCAGGAAAAGCGCGCGAGAAAATGGTTCAAGACGTCAGTCACGGATTTCAGAAAAAACATGTGGGAGAAAGAGGTCGGCAGCGGCGGTATATTTGCGGAATACCTCGGGCATGAACTCTCGTTATTGCCATACATCACAACAGGGAAAGAAAGGCGCAACAAACCTATTTGGGCAAACGAGAAATTTGCGCCGCCGTGCGCTTATGCATGCCCTACCCATATCCCATCACACAAAAGGGCTTCATTAATCAGGCAGGGAAAATTGCAGGATGCGCTTGAGCTTGTTTTACAATACAGCCCTCTGCCTGCAACTGTATGCGGTGAGATATGCCCTAACCTCTGTATGCAGGCCTGCACACGGACAAGACTTGACAAGCCGCTGTCAATAGACAAGCTCGGAGAACTCTCGCTTGACTTGCCTGCTCCGGAAAAGGCGTCGCCAACAGGACATAAAATTGCTGTTATAGGCGGCGGCCCGGCAGGAATGAGCGCTGCCTGGCAGCTTGCATTAAAGGGACATGCAGTTGACATTTACGAGGCGTCCGGCAAACTTGGGGGAAAGATAGAACTCTGCATTCCAAGAGAGCGGCTGCCCCACGAAATTCTTGAAAAAGAAATATCAAGGTTCAAAGAGCTTGGAGTAAATCTGCATCTGAATATGAAAGTGGATAAAGACAAGTTCCACGAGATATACAAAGAACATGAGGTGGTTGTGCTTGCATGCGGAGCGCACCAGCCGAGAAAAATTTCATTTCCCGGCTCTGATGATATTGTCTCTGCGTACGATTTTCTCAAAGACATCAACATTGGGAAGAGACCTGAACTCAAAGGCAAAAAGGTTGTTGTTATAGGCGCAGGCAATGTGGGAATGGACGTTGCGTCAGAGGCATATAACAACGGCGCCGAGTCTGTTACGGCTGTTGATATACAAAAACCAGCAGCCTTCGGCGAAGAAATGAAAATAGCAATGGCAAAAGGAACTCAGGCGCTATGGCCTAAACTTACAGACAGATATGATAAAAAAGACGGGAGGCTTTACTTTAAAGACGGCTCATCAATAGACGCTGATTTTGTTGTCATGTCAATTGGAGACGTCCCGCAGCTTGATTTTCTCCCTGCATCTGTCCATACGGAAAGAGGATGGATTCCTATAAATGAAAATTACCAGACATCGGACGTTAAGGTATTTGCCATAGGCGATGCGACAGGCCTTGGCCTGGTGACAAACGCCATCGGTCATGGCAGGCTTGCGGCTGATTATATTAACTACCAGATAATGCATGCGCCGAGACAGCCAGAGATAAAACAGCCCATAGCGTATGAGAGGATTAAGACAGAATACTATGAGGTCTGCCGCGGGAATTTCCAGATTGAGAAAGAAGCGGAGAGGTGCATGTCCTGCGGCGCATGCCGGGACTGCCGCATGTGCGAGGCGGCATGCTACTGGCAGGCAATAAGCAGGGTAGAGGGCAAGGACGGCTCTTATGAATATGTTGTTGATGACGAGTTGTGCATAGGCTGCGGTTTCTGCGCAGGAATATGCCCCTGCGGCGTATGGGAAATGGTGGAAAATATTTAAAGGACTTTAAAGGACGTGGTTAATAGGTCAGTCCTTTTGTATAGAAACTAATCAAGTCAACTGATAACCATTAATCTCCCTGTGAGTCTCGGCGGACGTCTGTTATAATAAACTATGCAGGGATATCGCTTTTTAACTCTCATCTTAGTATTAATCCTTTCTGTCGCGTGCAGTAATCTGCCGAAAGAGCATAAGGTCGTAACAGCGAAGGAAGGAGTCATATCTATACCCGTAAGCGTGGTAAACGACGGGAAGGTTCATTTTTATACCTACAAAAAATCATGGAAACGCATCAATTTCTTTATAAGGACTGACCGGGGAGGAAAACTCTCCACGTATTTTGACGCCTGCTATACATGCTATAAAAAGAAAAAGGGCTATCGCATAGAAGGAACCGACCTGGTCTGCAATGAATGCGGCCTTAAATTCAGGCTTGCCGATGAGGTATGGGAAAACAAAGCGTGCAGCCCTATTATGCTTAAGAGTCAGACAGATAAGGAATATTTAATCATAAAGACCGAAGACCTTGAAAAAGGCGGCAAGCTTTTCTAAATCTCCCTGTAAATATCTTTAATCGCGAATTGCGCCGCGGCGGCTTATCCTCAACTGTTTACCTGCTATATGAAGTCAGAAAACTAAGCATTAACCCATTCAAGGAAGGCTTCTACCACAGCGGGGTCAAACTGCGTGCCGGAGCACCTAACAATCTCATCAATAGCGTCTTTTTTAGAATTTGTAGGCCTGTAGGGCCTGTCTGAGGTGAGAGCGTCAAAGGTGTCCGCCACGGAAAGTATCCTCGCCATAAGAGGTATCTCCTCATGTCTTAAACCGAATATCCCACCCTGACCATCCCAGTGTTCGTGATGGTACTTTACGCCAAGTATCACGTCTTTGAACTGCTTAATCTCTCCGAGTATTTCAGCTCCGGCTGACGGGTGCCTGCTGATTTCACGCCATTCCGTTTCAGTCAGTTGAGTGCCTTTATTCAGTATTTCCACCGGCACGGCAATCTTTCCGATATCATGCAGGAGCGAACAGATTTTTAGTTTCTCCAAAATTTCAGTTTCAATATCCATAACCCTTCCAATCCCTAAGGCGTATTCAGTTACGCGTTCGCTGTGGCCGGCTGTCCAGCGCGATTTTGCCTCCAGGGCCTTTACCATGCAGCGTATAGCGCCGACAAGCAGCGCTTCAAGTTCGCTATAAAGAAAAGCATTTTCTATCGCCAGCCCGGCCTGGGATGATATCGCCATAAGCAGCTTGGTGTCGTTGGAGAAAAATTCTTCGCCAAACTCCTTGTCCGCAACGACGATAGCTCCAACGGCTTTTCTTTTTCCTAAAATAGGGCATACCATCAGGGAGGCAATGCCCTGGATATAATCGCAGTAGTCAGTCTCTTTTATTCTGCAAAAAGCCGAAGGTTTTTGGGTTACTATTGTCTTCCAGATAACACCATCGTCCCTTGCAAACTTCCGTTCGCCGTCCCATGCGCCCTTATATGCCTTTGTGTAAAGTATTTCGCCCTTCTCATCAAGAAAAAGGACAGCCGCTGTTTTTACACTTAGCGTACTAACGGCCTCATCCACTATCCTCAAACATATTTCATCTATGCTGAGCGTAGAATAAATCTCCGAAATCCTATAGAGCAGGGAGAGTTCTTCATAAGTGTCTGAAAGCTCCCGGACCGTCAGAGAAAGGTCATTCTGCAGGTTATTTATTTCCAAGCGTTTCCTGTACCAGCTCCAGAAGATATTTCGGGCTGAATGGTTTTGTTATATATCTTGTTATGCCGCACTGCAAACCAAGCTGCTCGTCGGAATCCTGGCCTTTTGCGGTAAGCATAAAAACAGGGAGATGAGAAATTGCAGGGTCGCTCCTAATCATTTTGCACAGTTCAATCCCGCTGAGTTCCGGCATCATCCAGTCAAGTATCACCAGGTCAGGCCCTTCTTTCTTTATTGCCTCAAACGCCTTCCCGCTGTCTCTCAGCGTTACCACATCAATCTTCGCCTTCTTCAGCTTGTCTTCAATCATCATAAGGATAAACGGCTCATCATCAACTACCATTACCTTACTCATCTTTTTCCCTGTCTGGAATAGTAAAAAATATTCTGGTCCCTTCCCCTTCTTTGCTCGTTATTTCCATTTCGCCTCCATGCATTCTTACAATTTCTTTGCACAGGGCAAGTCCAAGCCCTGTTCCCTTTGTTCTTTTTCCATGTTTTCCCCTGTAAAATCTTTCCGTGATATGGGGAATATCTTCCTGCGATATGCCCCAGCCGTTATCTGAAATAATTATTTCCACTGCCTGCTGTTTTCTCCGGGCTTCAATTTCTATAATACAATGATTATCAGAAAATGTTAAGGCATTAGCGAGTAGATTAATAAGAAGCTGCTTGATTTTTTCTTCATCTCCAATAAAAGAAAGGAAACTGTTTTCGCTATAGCGGATATCAGCCTCTTTCCTTGCGCTTTGCGCTGCAAAAGAGTCTATAACTGTCCGTATCAGGTTATTTACATCAATTGCCTTCAGATTGAAGCTCTTCTTGCCGGATTCAATCCGGGCTATACTAAGCAGCTCTGATACCATCTGCGAAAGTCTCAGCCCTTCACTCTTTATGATATTGAGATAATGCGTTACCTTCTCATCTTCAATGTCCCCATTCAGTATCATTTCTGTCATGCCGACAATTGCGGAAAGCGGGGTGCGAAATTCATGGGATACAGACCTTACGAGTTCGCCCTTCATCCGGTCTATCTCTTTTTCCATGCTGATGTCCTTAAAAAGGTTCACCACGCCGGTTACCTGACCGTTCCGGGCCAGTATGGGAGCGCTGCTGATTAGCACGGTTATCTGATTGCCCTGCGCTGTTGTCATTAATGCCTCTCTCTTTTCGGGTTTTCCCTCATCAAGCGCAATAGAAACACACTCGCACAGCAGCTCACTGAAACCCTCATTCTCCTGAGGCTGAAAAAGACTGCAAACCGGAACTCCGACAGCATTTTCCGGTAAAACACCGAGTATTCTTTCACAAGCCTTATTCGCCGATATTATCCTTCCGGCAGTATCAACAGTTAGTATGCAGTCTGCCGCACTTTGTAAAATGGTATCGGAAAGCTCCTTTGCCCTTATCGCCTTTGTATAAAACTCAGACCTTTCCATGGAAACCGCCAGGATGTTTCCTATGATTTCCAGAAAATGCAGTTCCTCTTCCCGAAAAATTCTCGGTCCGATATAATACAGCGATAAAGCGCCTACAGGCTTTTTCCCGATAAACATGGGAACCACAGCGGCTGACCTGTAATGCTTTTCCGCGATTAACGGGTCAAGATAAAATCTCGTTTCTGACTGCATATCAGCAATAGTTATCGGCTTTTTCTCATTTATCGCATATTGTTCTACAGAGATTAGAGCTGTCTTATAGACTACCTGAGCAATTCTTTGCAGTGACGCCGTAGAGGCTTTCAGGAGCAGGTTTTCCTCATTATCATACGCGAGCAGCCAGAGAAAATCCGCTCCGAAAAAGTCTTTGACAAGCCCTATGACATCGCCCATAATGTCCTTCAGGTCTGTAGCCGCCCCCAATTTTGACGACAGAGAAAGCAGTTGGGCATTCTCATCTTCACGTCTTTTTCTTAGTTCCCTGTTTTTCCGTGCAAGCTCATCAGTCGCTTTCTTCAGGGCGGCCGACATTTCATTGAAGCTCTTTGTAACCTCTCCGAGTTCATCATCCGAGATGACGGCCAGCTGTATATCAAGATTGCCGTCCCTCAATGCCCTCGCTCCATTAAGGAGTTGCTTTAAGGAAATGAGAATTTTTCGTGAGAAGAAGATTGACATTAAAAATGCCAGAAGCAGAATATAAAAAATATACGGGAGCATATTATCAATCAGCACGGGAACAAACTCCTTGCGGATTTTGACTGCCTCCCGGCTTTCGGGTAAAGCCGTTCCTTCGTGAGGCGCTTCCACTTCTTCTCCGGAGATGATATTCCGGGCTTGTTTGAGCATGGTAAATGACAAGGGGATTATTATCATCAAGGCAAACACAAGAAAAATTGTGATGGCTCGGTAAATGAGTTTTTTCTTAAACATTCAACATGGTCCTGAACAGATAAATTGAAAGCAGCATAATAATCCAGGATAAATATATAGATAGGAGCGGGGTTATGCCTTTTTCTATAATGGCGTCAAAATCAACGGAAAAGCCGATAGCCGCAAGCCCGGCAGACAAAAAGAAGCTGCTTAATATACTGAGCCGCCGCATAAAAGGCTTCAGAAGGTCCGTTGCATTCGTAAGGACAACAAAAAATAGAAAGACCAGGATAAACCATGGTGCCTTCACCTTTTTCTTTTCTTTGCCAGAGAGGAAAATAGACAGGGTTATGACAAAAATCAAAAAAGCTATCCTGATGAGCTTTATTTTTAGAGCATAGGACAGGCAGTCAGGAGAAACACTGCCGGCAGCGACCTTTATCTGTCCGAGCATGGGAAGGGTTGTGCCAGTAAAAAAAGCGAACTCGTTTTTGCCGAGAGAAAATAAATCGTATATCAGGGGATAAAAAATCATGCCGGTCAGTCCGAGCATCATAACCGACAGAATAGCGATAGAGGTGTCTTCTTTTTTAGCTCCAATCAAGGGCGATATCACTGCGATTGCCGACGCCCCGCAGACTGAAAGTCCGGAAGCAAGAAGGACGGAAAGGCCCCTGCCCAGGTTAAATATTTTTGAAAAAAACAACGTAAGGGAGAACAGCCCCGCAAAAACGGCAAAGATAGACAAGAATGTTCCCCACTGCAATTCGCCAATGAGTAATTGGGCGCCATATAGCGCAATCCCAACAGGCATGAAAATTTTAATCGCAGCTTCAATGCCTTTGGTGAATTTTCCTTCGTCAGCGACCAGGTTGCCGACAAACATCCCGATTATGATAGAAATTACAAGAGCATCAAACGACATATGGACAGTTGAAAGGTAATAGGAAAAAAATGCAATTACGAAAGCAGTAAAAAGCCCGGGAAAATACTCTTTCGTCTTCATAAAAATAACTATAGCATAATCAGGTGTAAATCGTAAAATACGATGGCCACAATCCCGCTCGTTAACAGGGGCTATAAGTCTCCGTCTGTTTCATCCAGAATTTGCTTTATATATTTCAGCGCCTCACCGGCAGCTTCTTCGTCCACCTTCTGTATGGCAAATCCCGCATGCAC
>MNVK01000061.1 GCA_001871685.1 Nitrospirae bacterium CG1_02_44_142 | reverse complement strand
TAGGTTAAAAGGAGTGTATATGGAAGACAAGTTTATAATTAAAGGGATAGAATTCAAATCCCGTCTCTGGGTTGGGACTGGGAAGTATAAGGACTTTGAGGAGACGAAGAAGGCTATTGAGGCGTCAGGCGCGGATGTTGTTACTGTCGCTGTAAGAAGGGTGAATATCATAGACAGGAAATCCGAAAACCTATTTGACTATATTGACCCCAGGAAATACAAGATTCTTCCGAATACTGCCGGCTGTTACAATGTTGAGGACGCCCTCAGATATTCAAGGCTCGCAAGAGAGGCAGGTATTTCGGATATGATTAAGCTTGAGGTAATAGGAGACGAAAAGACACTTTTCCCTGATGTTATCGGACTGCTGAAAGCTACCGAGATTCTCGCAAAGGAAGGCTTCCTTGTATTCCCGTACACCAATGATGACCCAATAATGGCGAAAAGGCTGATTGATGCAGGAGCTGTTGCTGTGATGCCGTTGGCTGCGCCGATAGGCTCCGGACTTGGAATAAGGAATCCATACAATATCAAGATTATTTTAGAGACAGTGAAAGCTCCTGTTATTGTGGACGCTGGGGTAGGAACTGCGTCTGATGCTGCTGTTGCGATGGAATTAGGCTGTGATGCGATTCTTCTTAATACTGCGATTGCAGGGGCAAAAGACCCGATTGCAATGGCGGAGGCCATGAAACATGCGGTGCTTGCAGGCAGGCTTGCGTATAAGGCAGGGAGGATTCCCAAAAAACTTTATGCCGCTGCGAGCAGTCCGATAGAGGGAATGCTGTAAGACTGTGAGGCGTAAAGCGTGAAGCGTGATGAGTTGATAGATTTTAAACTTTATCTAATTACAGACAGAAAACTCGTTACTCATTACGCATCACTCATCACGGCAGTTGAAGAGGCGTTAAAGGGCGGGGTTAAGGCTTTACAGCTTAGAGAGAAAGATTTAGGCACAAGGGAACTGCTTGCTCTGGCATATAAAATGAGAGAGATTACAAATAAATATAAGGCGAAATTATTTATTAATGACAGGGTTGATGTTGCTTTGGCTGTCAAAGCCGATGGCGTTCATCTCGGGCAGAATAGCGTGTCTCCGCATGCAGAGAGAAAGGCTGTTAACGCATCACGCATCACGCATTACGCATCACGCTTTTTAATAGGCGTATCAGCGCACAGCATCGAAGAGGCAGAACAGGCGGAAAAGGAAGGCGCTGATTTTATAACACTGGGTCCTGTTTATAAAACACCGTCAAAACTGAAATATGGCAAGCCTCTCGGAGTTGATATTATCAGAAAAGCAAAGGCTGAGATTTCAATTCCGGTTTTTGCAATTGGAGGAATTAAGACTGACATGGTTAAAGAGGTGATGGATGCAGGCGCTGACGGGATTGCATTGATAAGTGGGATTTTAGGAACTAAGAAGATTAAAGGGGAAACAGAAAAATATTTGAGTTTTCTAAGGTTGAAATGTCATTGCGAGGGCGAAGCCCGTGGCAATCTTCGTTAATATCAGCCGCAACAAACTCAAAAGACGAGATTGCTTCGTTTCACTCGCAATGACCAATTGGAGAATAGCAAAATGACAAGAATAGAACTGGCAAAAAAGGGGATTATCACAGATGAGGTAAAGCTCGTTGCATCTGATGAGGGGTTAACGCCCGAGCAGCTTTCAGGTGATATTGCATCAGGCGTGAGCGTTATTCCGATAAACATAAACCACAAGATAAAGCCTATGGGTATCGGGAAGAACATGCGCACAAAAATAAATGCCAATATCGGCACCTCAAAAGACAGGATTTCAGTGGACGATGAGATGGAAAAACTTAAAGTCCTGGTTAAGTACGGCGCTGATGCCGTGATGGACCTTTCAACGGGAGGGCCTATAAAAGAACTCAGGAAGACGATGCTCACAAAATCTCCTGTTGCAGTCGGGACAGTTCCAATCTATGAGGCTGCTGTGCATGCCGCTGAAAAGAAAGGCGCAATAGCAAAGATGACGGCAGACGACCTTTTTAAAGTAATAGAAGAACATGCAGGAGAGGGCGTTGACTTCATTACTGTTCATTCGGGACTCACAATGAGGGCGGTAGAGAGACTAAAAAAAGAAGGAAGGATTCTCGACATAGTAAGCAGGGGAGGCTCGTTCCTCCTTGAATGGATGATATACAATCAGAAAGAAAATCCTCTCTATGAACAGTTTGACAGGCTTCTTGAGATTGCCTATAAATATGACATGACCCTGAGCCTCGGAGACGGGATGCGTCCGGGATGTCTGGCAGATGCAACAGACAGGACTCAGATAGAAGAGCTTCTGACACTCGGAGAATTAAGAGACTTGGCTGTTGAAAGAAATATTCAGGTTATTATTGAAGGGCCGGGCCATGTCCCTTTGAATCAGGTTGAGCTGAATGTAAGGCTTGAAAAGGAGATTTGCAAAGGAGCGCCATTCTATGTTCTGGGACCTCTTGTTACAGATATAGGAATGGGTTATGACCACATAACCGCAGCCATCGGCGGCGCAGCCGCAGGAGCGGCAGGAGCAGATTTCCTGTGCTATGTTACGCCTTCAGAGCATATTAGGCTTCCGGCCATAGAGGATGTAAAAGAAGGAGTCATAGTATCAAAGCTCGCTGCACATGCCGCTGATATAGCAAAGGGGATAAAAGGAGCGATGGAAAAAGATATTCAGATGGCGAAATGCAGGAAGGCGCTTGACTGGAACGGGCAGATTGCCTTGAGCCTTAATCCAGAGAAGGTGAAGGCCTGGAGGGCGGAGATTCCTCCGACGGAAAGCGAAGTGTGCAGCATGTGCGGAGAGTTCTGCGCAATAAGGACTGTTGAAAGGGCTCTAAAGAAGAAATCCTAAAGTTAAAAATTAAGAATGTAAATTTAAGGAATTCATTAATCTTTGGTTTTAAAATGGTTCCTTGAACAATTTTACCCACTCATCAAACTGCTTAAGTTTATCGTCTCCGAATCTTGCTATGAATTCTCTTGCCTTTGAAATCGGTTTTTCTCTGAGCGGTTCATTGTCCTTTGAAAAAAACTTGTCGGCAAAGCACACAATCTTTTCTTCCAGAGTTTTTGGCGTCATGTCCCTTCTTGGCAGCGGGAAATTGTTTTTTTCTATATCTGGGATTGTAAGCCCGACGCCGACATGTGTCTCGCATACAATGGCGTGTCTTGGAAAGCCTTCTTTTTCAAGCAGCTCTCTTCCGAGATAGCCGTGACAGATGTACGGCTTATCTCCATGACAGCCGATTTGAGGCGCATGCGTAAGGAATATTCCTATGTCATGCAGCATTGCCGCCTCTTCAATAAATTTCATATCAGGATTCAGACGCCTGACCCTCTCAGCAGCTTCAACCGCCTTTTTTGCCACCATTGTGCTGTGCTGAATAAGAAACCTATAAGCCTCGGATTCCGGGTTGTAATATTTTTTGATTATCCCTATCGGATGCATGGAGTATTCTAACAGATTGGATTAATCAGGATTCAAGGATTCTGTAAGTTAAGTAAGAGTTATTTTACACTTAACCCTTGTCTCCATCATGAAATTTGCGTTATCATAAACTATGCGAATACTTGTTACAGGAGGAGCTGGTTTTATAGGTTCCCATATCGTTGACGCCTATATAAACGAGGGGCATGAAGTCTCGGTTATTGACAACCTTTCAACAGGCAGCAGAAGCAATTTGAACCCCGCTGCCAGCTTTTATCATGCTGATATAAGGGATGACGTATCTGCTGTTATCAGGGATATCAGTCCTGAGATTATTAACCACCACGCAGCGCAGATTAGCATCAGTGTATCTGTTGAGAACCCTGCTGCTGATGCTGCATCAAATATTATAGGCACGCTGAATATCATAGAGGCTGGACTAAAGGCAGGGCTTAAAAAGTTCATATTTGCCTCAACAGGAGGAGCGATTTACGGCGCTCAGGACTATTTTCCCGTAGATGAGATGCACCCTTTGCGGCCGTTGAGCCCGTACGCAGTTGCAAAGCTGTCCTGTGAAAAATATCTTTATTGCTATAAATATAATTTCGGACTTGATTACATAACGCTCAGGTATTCTAACGTATATGGCCCCAGGCAGAACCCCTATGGCGAGGCAGGCGTTGTTGCAATTTTTACTAATAGACTTATTAAGGGCGGACAGCCTATGATAAACGGCGATGGACTTCAGACAAGGGATTATTTGTATGTAAGAGATGTCGTAGAGGCGAATCTAAAGGCGTTGAGGGTAAACGCTTCAGGAGAATTTAATATATCCACAGGAATTGAGACGTCTGTAAATGAATTATTCAGCAGCCTAATCAGGATAACCGGCGGGGATGTTAACGCAGCGCACGGCCCTGCAAAAAAAGGCGAGCAGCTGCGCTCATGCCTTTCATACAGGAAGGCGCAGGAGATTTTAGGCTGGAGTCCCGGTGTTTCAATTGAGGAAGGACTCAGGAATACTGTGGAATGGTTTTTAATAAAAAATGGCGCTGCTTGAGATTAAAAAATATCCAGAGAAGGTTTTAAAGCAAAAGACTGCTCCTGTCATTGATATAAACAGCAGCATCCAGAGCCTGATAGATGACATGATAGAAACAATGTATGCTGCGAAAGGGGTGGGCCTTGCAGCCAATCAGGTCGGCATTTCAAAAAGACTCTGCGTGATAGATATAAGCGCAGCAGATGAAGGCATCCCTTTGATAGTTCTCATAAACCCGGATATTATTGAAAAAAAAGGTTTTGTTGAAGAAGAAGAGGGATGTCTCAGCATTCCGGACTACAGGGCAAAAGTGAAGAGGGCTAAGGATGTTGTTGTAAGGGCTCTAGACAGAAAGGGCAAACCCATAGAGATAGCAGGAGGAGACCTTCTCGCAAGGGCGCTTCAGCACGAGATAGACCATCTTGAAGGAATGCTCTTTGTTGACAGGTTGAGTCCCATCAAGAGAGAGTTTTTTAAGAAAAAATTCAAAAAGGCAATGGGCAATAAGTGAGAGACAGTCTCATATCATTTGTTCTGAATTGTCAGGTGTTTAAATGGCTATAGTCTTTTTCGGCACCCCTTTATTTGCAGTCGCATCACTTAAAGCGCTAATTCAGGCTGGAGAAGAAATCTCTGCAGTAGTAACACAGCCTGATAAAAAAAAGGGAAGGGGTCATCTGCTTTCGCATCCTCCTGTAAAAGAATTCTCAGTAAAAAACGGGCTCAACGTGCTTCAGCCGGAGAAAATAAATGATGCTGCTTTTCTGAATGAACTTTCGTCAATCAAGCCTGAACTTATAGTGGCTGCGGCTTACGGAAGGATTCTTACAGAGGATATCCTCAGGCTTCCTGCGCTGGGCTGCATAAATGTCCATGCATCGCTTCTCCCAAAATACAGGGGCGCTGCCCCGATTGCCCGGGCGATAATAAACGGCGAGAAAAAGACAGGCATTACAACAATGCTTATGGATAAGGGGCTTGACACAGGAGATATACTTCTTCAAAAAGAGATAGAGATAGAGACGGATGATACGACAGAAACCCTGAGCGGTAAATTATCTGAACTCGGGGCGTCGCTGCTGCTTGAAACAATAAGTGGCATAAAGGACGGCTCGCTGAAACCTCAGAAACAGTCCGGAGACGCTACCTATGCCCCAAGCATTAAGAGAAAGGACGGCCTAATAAACTGGGCAAAGACAGCGGCAGAATTATATAACTTTGTGAGGGCGATGCGCCCCTGGCCCGGCGCATATTGTTATTTGAACAGGGAAATGATTAAACTTATTAGAGTTAATGCCATTGAGGGGCCGGGGACGCCGGGAAGGATAGAAAAGGCGCATGGCGGTGAGTTTATTGCAGGGACAGGCAGCGGGCTGCTTTCTATTATTGAGCTTCAGCCCCAGAACAAACAAGTGATGCCGGCAAAGGCTTTTCTCTCAGGCAGGAACATAAAAGAAGGGATGTATTTTACATGAGACGCAGATGGGTCAGAGGATTTGCGCTGAGGTTTTTGTATCCGCTGCTTATGGTCGTCGGTTCTTTTAAAAAGGCGAAGAAAGAGCAGTTTCAGAGGTTTATTATAAATCTTAACAACAGGCTTGTCAGGGCTGAAAATCCCAAGACAAAGAAGATACTGCTCCTTTTGCCGCACTGCCTTCAGATAGATGAATGCACAATAAGGCTTACGCATAATATTTACAACTGCGAGAGATGCGGCAAGTGCGAGATAAAAGACCTCATTCAGATTGCTGATGAGAATGAACTGAACCTTTCTGTTGCTACGGGAGGCACACTTGCAAGAAGGATTGTAGGGAATTTAAAGCCCGAAGCAATAGTTGCTGTTGCCTGCGAAACAGACCTTAGCAGCGGGATTGTTGATATCTATCCCCTTCCTGTGCTTGGCATTCCCAATGAACGGCCGTTTGGCCCATGCGTAAATACGCAGGTGGATCTGGAAAAGGTAAAAGAAGCCATAAGATTTCTCAGCAGTGGCGCGTAGTATCCTTGGCAGCTTGATATAATAAATAATTATGATTTAACAATTAATTTTTTTTATTTGACCATTAGGCAAGAGGTGTTTTAATCTATGTAGCTTACATTTTTTACTAAAAAATTTAGGCTATAAAATCGCAAGAAGGAGGATTTGATGAAGAAGTATAATACGCCGTTGTTAGACGATCTTGAAAAAGGTCCATGGCCGAGCTTTGTCACTGAGATGAAGAAAGCCGGCAAGAAAAATGAGATGGCCAATGACGCCGTCGGTCATCTTGAGAAATGTTACAGCACCAAGAAGGGATACTGGAAGCACGGTGGGATAGTCGGCGTCCTCGGATATGGAGGCGGAGTTATCGGGAGATATTCAGAACTCGGCGAAGAATTTCCGGGCGTGGCGCATTTCCACACGGTAAGATTAAATCAGCCGAGCGGGTGGTTTTATACAAGCAAGGTATTAAGAGAGATATGCGATATCTGGGATAAATACGGAAGCGGTCTGACAAATGTGCATGGTTCAACAGGCGACCTGGTACTCCTGGGTTGCAGGACAGAGGCGCTTGAGCCTCTCTTTGCAGAGTATTCTTCACGCGGTTGGGACCTCGGCGGTTCGGGTTCAGACATGAGAACCCCGAGCTGCTGCGTCGGACCAGGCCGCTGCGAATGGGCAAATTATAATACTCTTGAAGCATGTTATCAGATTACGCAGGAATTTCAGGACGAACTTCACAGGCCGATGTTTGCCTATAAATCTAAGATAAAGTTTGCAGGCTGTGCATGCGACTGTGTAGCGTCTGCTGCACGCGCTGATTTTTCTGTTATAGGAACATGGAAGGGTGATATTAAGATTGACCAGAAAGAGGTCAAAAACTATGCGAACAAGATGGACATAAATGCAGAGATTGTGGATATGTGTCCTACAAAGTGCATGAGTTATAACGGCAAGGAGTTAAAAATAAATAATAGTGAATGCAATAGGTGTATGCACTGTATAACGAGGATGACAAAGGCTTTGAGGCCGAGCGGCGAGAGAGGAGTTACGATATGTATGGGGAGCAAGGCCCCTATTGTTGTAGGCTCACTGCTTTCCTGGGTTATTGTCCCCTTTATGAAGATGGAGCCCCCATACACTGAATTCAAAGCATTTGTCCGCAAGTGCTGGGAGTGGTGGGATGACAATGCAAAGCCGAGGGAAAGGATTGGAGAGGTCATAGAGGCAAAGGGGATGAGGTCATTCCTTGAGGCCATCGGTGTGCCGCCTCAGCCGCAGCAGATTAGAGAGCCGAGAAAAGACCCATTCATCTTCTACACTGATGAAGATATTGCAAGGTTTAAGGCAAAAGAAGCGGAAGAAAAGAAGACAGGAAAATATAAATTTTAAATATTTAAATTAAGAAGGAGGAAATTTAAAATGGCATTGCCTCAGAGAAAAACAGACATAGGACCGCCTCATTATAAGCAGTTCTTGCCGCCTGTAATTCAGAAGAATTATGGCGATTGGAAATACCATGAGGTGTTGACTCCGGGAAGCATGGTTCATGTTGCGGAGAGCGGAGATAAGCTCTGGACAGTAAGGATGGCGTCCCCGAGGATTTTATCTACAGACACCATACGGGAGATATGCGCTCTTGCTGAAAAATACTGTGACGGCTATCTCAGATTCACTTCAAGAAACAATGTGGAGTTTCTTGTTTCCGATGAAAAGAAAGTTGCTCCTTTAATGAAGGAATTAAAGGACCAGAAAAGGACTGTCGGCGGTATAGGCCCAATGATAAGCAATGTGGTGCATACGCAGGGATGGGTTCACTGCCACAGTGCATGTACGGATGCATCCGGTCTTGTTAAATCCATGATGGATGAACTCCATGATTATTTTACGACAAAAGAGCTTCCTAACAAGGTCCGGCTTGCAGTGGCCTGCTGCGTCAATATGTGCGGAGCTGTTCACTGCTCTGACATAGCGATTGTTGCGGTCCATACAAAGATGCCTGAGATTAACCACGATAACTTTAAGAACATGTGCGAAATGCCTACTGTCATTGGAGCTTGTCCGACCCGTGCAATAAGCCCCGACCCGGCAAAGAAGAGCGTAAAGATTAATCCTGATAAATGTATGTATTGCGGCAACTGTTTCACGGTATGTCCGCCAATCAGCATCAAGAATCCGGAGCGCGACGGAGTAGCAATCGTTGTCGGAGGGAAGGTAAGCAGCCTCAGGTCAAACCCTAAGTTCTCAAAGCTCGTAATACCTTATATCTCAAACGAGCCTCCGAGATGGCCGAAGGTTGTTGCAGCAGTGAAACATATTGTTGATGTGTATGCAAAGAACGCTAAGAAGCATGAGAGGGTTGGAGAGTGGATAGAAAGAATCGGCTGGGAGAGATTCTTCTCCCTTACAGGCATTGACTTTACATTCCAGTCAATAGACGACTTCACTTTCATGCGCGACACAATGAGGACAGCATCAACATTTAAGTGGTAACATAATAATTAGGGGTTAGGGGTTAGTAAAAGCGCTAAATCCCAAACCCTAATCCCTAATAAAAAAGGGGGTAGGAAATGGACATAAATGAATTAAAAGATAAGATTTATGCGTTTGTAGAGGCTGCAAAGGGCAAGAAGAAACTGAAAGAAAAGGATATAATAAAAGGCGTTTCAGCAGAACAGGGACTCACTCCTGAAGAGGTCAAGAAGGCAATGAGGGAAATGATAGACGTAGGAAAGCTTATGTATTCATACGGCGGAGGCGCAAGTTCGGTTGAGATACCGAGCGAAGAGTATCTCAGAGAAAAAGGACTTATAAAGTAAACCCCGTTAGAAATTCCAGCGGGGCATTATTTCTAATGGGGTAAATTCACAGGTTTACTTAACTTATTTTTAAAAGGCAGTGAAAGTATAATAGCTTTCACTGCCTTTTTTTTTGGTGTGCAGCTGAGGGTGATTGTGCGGCAGAGGTGAATTAAAACCTTTCTTAGAACTGCCTTAGAAAGCGTATATCGTTTTCAAAAAACAGCCTGATATCGTCAATCCCATACTTGAGCATGGTTATCCTTTCAACGCCCATGCCGAATGCGAAGCCGGTATATATTTCAGGATTATATCCGACCATCTCAAAGACTCGCGGGTTTACCATGCCGGCGCCGAGTATCTCAAGCCATCCTGTTCCTTTGCATACCTTACAGCCCATGCCTTTGCAGAATATGCAGCCGATATCAACCTCTGCTGAAGGTTCTGTGAAGGGGAAAAAACTTGGCCTGAACCGAACTGGAGTCTCAGGGCTGAACATCCTGTGGATAAATGTCTCAAGCACGCCCTTGAGGCCGCTGAAAGAGATATCTGCATCAACCATCAGTCCCTCAACCTGATGAAACATAGGCGTATGGGAAATATCAGCGTCGCACCTGTAAACCTTGCCCGGCGCAATGAATCTCATGGGCGGTTTCTTTTTTTCCATTACTCTTATCTGGACAGGAGATGTGTGAGTCCTCAGTATTACATCGTCTGTAATATAGAAGGTATCCTGCATATCACGAGCCGGATGGTCCCTCGGCATGTTCAATGCCTCAAAATTATAGTAATCAAGTTCAACCTGTGGGCCGTCTTCAATGCCGAAACCCATTGCAACAAAAATATCTTCAATCTCCCGCAGAACTTTATTTATCGGGTGTTCTCTGCCTACAGGTGTATATTTACCCTGAAGAGTTACATCTATCGCCTCTGATTCAAGCCTCTTTTTAAGGTCTGCATTGCCTAAAGCAGACTCTTTTGAGGCGAGCTCGCTCTCAACGAGTCCCTTAAGCTCATTTACCGCTTTTCCAAAAGACCGTTTTTCTTCGGCTGGCATCGCAGAAAGGCTTTTAAGCTGAGCGGTCAGCAGCCCCTTTTTCCCAATGTATTTAATCCGCACCTGCTGAAGCTCCGATAGAGATGCGGCTGCTTTTAATTCATCAAGAAATGTCTTTTTGATAGAACCGCTGTCAATCATAGTTTTGTGTCGGTGTCAGCGCCAGTGTCAGTTTATAGACACTAAGCACTGAAACCGGTAACTTTTTATGCAGCAAGTTTTTTCTTAACTGATTCTGTGAGTTCGCTGAATGTCTTTGGATCATTGTAAGCCATATCAGCCAATGCTTTCCTATTTAAAGCAATCTTTGCCTTTTTAAGCCCTGCTATAAATTGATTGTAAGTCAATCCTGCCGTCCTGACAGCCGCATTGATTCTTATAATCCAGAGAGCCCTGAACTCACGCTTGTTTCTTTTGCGGTCCCTGTAAGCATACTGAAGCGCCTTGTCAACTGCTTCTGTTGCTATCCTGAATAGGCGGCTCTTTGAGCTGTAATAGCCCTTTGCCTGTTCAAGAACCTTCTTTCTTCTCCTTCTTGTTTTAAATCCACCTTTAGCCCTTGGCATCTATTCCTCCTCAAATCAACAATATAGTGTCAGTGATTAGTGTCGGTGTCAGTAAATGACTTTGTCTTTAGTGATTTTACTTACTGATAACTGACACTGTTCACTGTTTTACATATATGGTAAAAGTTTTTTTATGTTGCTGTGTTCTGCTTTTGAAACGAGAGTCGCAGTTCTCAGCTTTCTTGTTCTTTTTGAGGGTTTGCCTGTAAGAATGTGACTCTTATAAGCCTTGCTCCTCTTTATTTTCCCTGTGCCTGTAATCTTAAATCTCTTTGCCGCCCCTCTATGCGTTTTAATCTTTGGCATATTAATCCTCCTGCTTTTAGCGTTGAGCGTGAAGCGTTATAGCGCCATAACGCAATAAACGCTATAACGATTTTTATTTACTGCTCGGTCCAATCACCATGGTAATGTGATTGCCTTCAAGTTTTGGCTTCAACTCTATATTGAACTTGCCGGTCAGCATCTCTATCATTTTTTCAAAAACCATCAGTCCAAGCTCCGGCCTTGCCATCTCTCTTCCCCTGAAGAACATCATTACCTTAGCCTTATGTCCTTCATCCAGAAAACGTCTCATATTCCTTACCTTCAACTCCAGGTCATGTGCGCCTATGTGAGGTCTTACCTTTATCTCTTTTATGTCAATCTTTTTGCTCGGAGCCTGCTTTTTGCTAATCTGGTATTTGTATTTACCAAAATCAAGCAGCTTGCAGACAGGAGGATTTGCATCAGGCGATACCTCCACCAGGTCAAGTTCTCTTTTGTCGGCAAGTTCCAATGCCTCTCTTATAGAAACAATGCCCACCTGTGCCCCGTCACCGTCGATAAGTCTGACTTCCTTAGCCCTTATCTGTTCGTTTACCCTTATGTGTTTGCTTATACTTTCACCTCCATTTTTATTTATGAAACATAACGCCTTATGCGCATATTCATTTTTAGTGTTTGCTTTCTATTTCGGTCTTTATCATCTGTATAAGTTTGTCTGTTGTAAACGAGCCCATGTTTTCACCACTGCGCTTTCTTACCGTCAACTTGTTCTCATCTAACTCTTTGTCGCCTATTATAACCAAATAAGGCACTTTTCTGATAGTGGCTTCTCTGATTTTATGGCCGATTTTTTCATTTTCAAGATTGGTCTCAATCCTGATTCCATTAATCTTTAAGGCATCGGCAATTTTTAGCGCATAAGCGGAATGTCTTTCTGCAATTGTGAGGATTTCAATCTGGACAGGCGCAAGCCATAATGGGAATGCGCCTGAATAATGCTCTATGAGAATTCCGAAAAACCTTTCAAGCGACCCCATGAGGGCCCGGTGAATCATTATAGCCCTATGTTCTTTTCCGTCGCTTCCTCTGTAAGTTACATCAAATCTCTCAGGGTTGTTAAAATCAACCTGGATTGTGCTGCACTGCCAGGACCTGTTCAATGAGTCCTTTATCTTTATATCTATTTTTGGACCGTAGAAAACGCCTTCGCCGGGGTCTATCTGGTACGACAGGCCTTTTTCTTCCAGCGCATGTTTTAGGGCGTTTGTTGACCTTTCCCAGTTTTCAAGCGTTCCGACATATTTCTCAGGCATAGTTGAGAGGTAAATATCGTACGCATCAAACCCGAATGTCTTAAGAATAAAGAGCGTAAAATCCAGGATGCTCAATATCTCGCTTTCTATCTGGTCTTCCCTGCAGAATATGTGCGCGTCATCCTGTGTAAAACCTCTGACTCTCAAAAGCCCGTGGAGCACGCCAGACCGCTCATATCTGTAAACTGTTCCAAGCTCTGCATACCTGACCGGCAGTTCCCTGTAACTCCTGAGAGAACTTTTGTAGATATTTATATGGAAGGGGCAGTTCATCGGCTTGAGTTCATACTCTATGCCGTCTATTTCCATAGGTGAATACATATTCTCTTTGTAGAAATCAAGATGCCCGCTCCTTTTCCAGAGATTGAGTTTTGCTATGTGCGGTGAATAGAGAATTTTATAATCGGCCTTGTAATGTTCATCCCTCCAGAAATCCTCTATGGTCTTTCTTATAATGGCTCCGTTAGGATGCCAGAGGATTAAGCCCGGGCCAATCTCTTCGCTGATGCTGAAAAGGTCCAGTTCCTTGCCAAGTTTTCTATGGTCTCTTTTTTTGACCTCTTCAAGAAAAACGAGATAATCCTTTAAGTTTTTTTCGTTATCAAAGGCTGTTCCGTAAATCCGCTGGAGCATCTTATTTTTTTCATTTCCGCGCCAGTATGCGCCTGCAATGCTGAGGAGTTTGAACGCCTTAATAAAGCCTGATGCAGGAATGTGAGGGCCTCTGCAAAGGTCAACAAAGCCTCCCTCTTCATATACCGATACCTCATCATCTGCAATCCCGGAGAGAATCTTTACCTTGTAATCCTCGCCCATTTTTTTAAATAATTCTATTGCATCTTTTCTCGGTAGAGTTTTTCTTACAAACGGGCTGTTCTTTTTTATTATCTCTTTCATCTTATTTTCTATCAAACCCAGGTCTTCCGGCATAAACGGCCGGTCCATATCAAAATCGTAGTAAAAACCTTCTTTTGTTGCAGGGCCTATTGCCAGTTTTACAGCAGGAAAGAGCTCCTTTACCGCGTGCGCCATGATATGGGATGCGCTGTGTCTGTAAATCTCCCTGTCTTCAGGCGAATCAAAGTTGACAGTGTTAGGGTTAATTTTGTCCTCCTCTAAAGTTTAAAAACAAATCTAAAGCTAAAAGTAGTGAATACTATACAAGAACTATACAGTTGCAGTCAATAAATTGCAGCTCGCTTTTTTCTGAGGGAGTTGCAGAGAGACTCAATAAATAAAAAAGAGAACCGGAGATTCCGAGTCCCCTTTTTTATTTATTGTTTTAGAGAAGACCCCTACATTTCTTTAAGTGTAACTGCTCCTGTTGAACAGACGCTTACACAGGTTTCGCAGCCCTCGCATAGGTCTGCCTGATAAGGGTCCGCCTTTCCGTTTTCCAACTTGAATACTCCAACCGGGCAGTTGTTTATGCATTCCTCACAGCCCTCGCATTTGTCGGTATCCACTGTTACAAGGTACATTAAACTTTCACCTCCTTAAAAAATTATACATCATGATATAAATAATAAAATAAAACCGCCTCAAAAATCCACCAGTTTTTTAATGTAAAAATGAGCGAAAGGTCTATCCCGGAGCAGGAAGCGAGTTCTTTCACAGGATAGGGGTGCTTTGGGAGAAGTTTACGGTCAATTTTATCTTTGTTCTCTCTCCCATAATGCCATTAAGTCTCTTTTCCCATGAATAAGTCCCAAAATAATAACCCTTGATTCTTCAATGCTGTAAATAAGACGATATTCTTTCACAAAAAGTTCACGAATATTTGGGTTGTAAAGTTCAGGGACAATACGACCTCTTTCTGAAAACTGATCAAGCGAACGACTTGCATCCCGAATCTCCTGAACAAACGCCGCTGCATAAAAAGCAGAGTCTTTTGCAATATAATCAGCGATTGCTTCAAGGTCGGCAGTGGCTTCAAAAGACCAGATTATTTTCCGAGCCATTTTGACATCTTTTTCTCTACTTCTTCCTGAGAATAAACACGCCCTTCCTCAACGTCTTTTAGCCCGCGTTCAATCTTTTGTAGGACATAAAGATGATACTGAACATCTTCTAAGGAACAATCCTCAGGCAGACGATTTAGAAGATTGCTTACTTCTTGCTTGACTGTCTGCATCGCTTCCTCCTTTTACTCTAATTATACAAAATTGACAGTGAATTTTGCCTCCACTTGGAGAAAAGTCCAGAATGGGCAAGACTGGGGCAGTTCTTCAAAAATCATATTGCAAGACCTGACCCTCTTTTCCGCACCTCTGTTCCTTTAAAACACGAATAGCAAAACGCATATAGAAACATCCTTTAACTCCTTGATTGAATAGCGCGAAAAATTGCAGTTATGCCCAAAAAGACGAACACCTGTATCGGCGGCAAAAAGAAAAGCGCAACTGCTCCCTGTGCGTCCGGGCGTATAAAAAAAATATCTGCCAATATGTATAAACCAAATAAACAGACTATCAGACTGGTAAGAGTGTTGCCCGTCACCCACTCAGGATTCGTCTTCGAATATCTTGCGATCATAACACTCATCAAAATATAAGGTATCAATACCCAACCAAAAAAGAGTATCAGTAAAACTATGTCAGATATTCCTGTCTCTCCAGCATAGCCCGTTTGAATACTGTCATATGCTTCCTTGAACAAATAAATAAACATACCAATTGCCGTAATTGCATTAATAAAATACCCGATTAATTTTACTTTGCCTCCTCAAAATTTTCAATAACAGCAGTTGCATGAATCTGCTTACACGTTATTAAAAGCTTTTTTGCCAAATCTTGTGGGGATGGGGACACCATTTTCAATTCTGCTCATCTTTTCCCTAGTTTATATCGCTCTTTGTCCTGTTCTGTGATGATATACGCAATGCACAAATAAAAAAAAGGACGCAATGACCCGCGTCCTCTTTTGTTTTTAGAAAAGACCTGAAAAGGTCTTAAATCTATTTTATCTTTATTCATGAAACCCTTTTCAGTGTTCTATCTCAACTCCTGCGGTCTCTTCTCTCACTGTTATTGCAATCTTATAGAGTATTGTTAACACGAGCAGTCCTACTGCCCAGACGCCGATTGTTATAAGCGCCTCGGGCATGGTCGGCCAATACTCTGTTACCGTCTCAAACATATTAGGAACAAATCCGCCTATGATAAGTCCGAATCCCTTATCAATCCAGAGTGATATAAAGACCATGGCGCAAGCTATGGCAAGGGTTGATTCATTTCTCCTTACAGCAGGGAATATCAGAAGGGCAATAGAGGCTATCGCCAGTATCACCGACGTCCACATTAGCGGCACAAGTTTGTTGTATTCTCCAATCCCTGCAAAGAGATACTGGAATGGATGCATGTGTCCGGGGATATTGCTGTAGAATGCTGTGAAGAACTCCAATCCGAAGAAGAACACATTTGTAATCATAAAATAAGTTACAATCTTCCCGAGCGTCTGCACTGCCTCTTTTCCGGGGTCAAATTTTGTGAATTTCCTTATAATCAGAGCAAGAATTATAAGAAGCGCCGGACCTGCTGCAAATGCAGATGCAAGGAATCGGGCTGCCATGATAGCGCTGAGCCAGAAGTGCCTTCCAGGGAGACCTGAATAGAGAAAGGCGGTAACAGTATGGATTGAGGGCGCCCAGGCAATTGAAAGATATATAAGGGGTTTAACCCATTTCGGAGGCGCAATGCCATTTTTTTCTGAGCCGAGCACAACCCAGCCGACAATTATATTCAAGGCAAGATAGCCGCTCAAAACAAATGCATCCCAGAACATGACAGAGTTTGGAGTCGGATAAAGCAGCACATTCATAATCCTCATCGGCTGTCCCATGTCAACAAAGATGAATAACATGCACATCGTAACAGCAGAAACAGCGAGGAACTCGCCGAGTATTGTGATTTTTGCGAATTGTTTGAAATTGTGCAGGTAATACGGCAGAACGAGCATGACGCCCGAGGCGGCAACGCCGACGAGGAATGTAAACTGCCCTATATAAAGACCCCATGAGACGTCTCTGCTAAGCCCTGTTATTGTAAGACCAGTCTGAAACTGCCTGAGATAATTAACAGTTCCTATGCCAATGAAAACGAGCAGGATAAAAATCCAGGTCCAGTATTTTTTGCTTCCGCTTAGAGCTTTTTCAAGCATTATAAGTTACCTCCTGTTCCGAACAGAGCGTAATGTTCATCTGATTTCCGGCACAACAGCATAGTCATTACCTCCTATTATGTAGTAAATATTAGGCCCTGTCCCGAGTTCCGGTTTGCGCCTGATGGTGTATTGTGAATTGAGAATTCTTCTTATTTCAGATGCCGGGTCATCAATATCGCCGAATACCAATGCGCCGTTAGATTCTTCCACACACGCAGGCTTTAGGCCTTTTTCTATCCTCTCCACGCAGAAGGTGCATTTTTCCACAACACCTATCATTCTTGTCGGATATTCTTTATTCTCCTCTTTTATAAAGGGGTTGCCGTTTGCATCCTTGCCGCGAGGGTCGCGATAATTAAAGCTCCTTGCTCCGAAAGGGCAGGCTGCCATGCAGAATCTGCACCCAATGCATCTGTGCATATCCTGCATTACGATTCCATCCTTTCGTTTAAAAGTAGCTTTTGTCGGGCAGACCCTCACACATGCAGGATCAGTGCAGTGGTTGCAAAGCAAAAGAAAAGGCTTGTGCATCATGTCTTCAGACATATATTTATGTTCCTGCCCGGGAAAAGAATGCTCAAAGGTTTCAGTCCAGATCCACTTTACCTCGTCCTTCGGATTACCGAAATCAGGGACATTGTGGATGCGGTGACAGGCTTCTGTAACTTTCTTGATGGTTTCTTCTGATTTTAATTTGTCCATATCAATAACCATTCCCCATTGCTTTCCTGTGAGGGCATCGGTATTTGGCGAGGTCTGGACAGCCTCCAGACTGTTTTTCCCCAAATGGCTAAATACCGCTGTGCCTCCAAGACCGGCTATTGTAGAAACACCCGCTATCTTTAAAAATTCTCTTCTGTTCATGCTCATGACTGTTTCTCCTTTGGCGCTATATGGCATCTCCAGCAGTATGGTTGGACAGCCATATAATTGTGGCATTTATCGCAGAAATCCTTCTTGTTAGAGTGGCATTTCATGCATCCGTTCTGAAGGCTCTTATCGTATTTATGTCCGAGGATAACTATCTCATCCCTATTGCCGCTGCGTATAACTTCATCCCTCCAGTTATTCAGTATCTGCATGTGTTCCGCCCTCATGAACTCCTTGGGCTCAACGCACTGCTTTTTCCCTGTTTCTTTTTCCATCTGCTGAATTTCCGGCGTGTCAAACTTAAGTTCGGGTTTAGCTACAGCCTTACCCATATTTAAATAAAACGGGGATGCAAACAGGGCAATAAAGATAATCAAGCCGACTAATATCTTTCCTCCGTCATATATCTTCATTATTCTTTAGCCTCCTTCCCGGGTAACGGTTCAAGACGCAAGTCCTGCGTCCTTTCCTTTTCACCCTTCATCACAAGGGCATTCGCCACCAGCTCGTGAAGACCTGCAACCTGCACATCAGGAGCCCAGTATTCCATTAATGCCTTGAGTGTAGCCCTGTCAATCGCGCAGATATTTGCAAGCATGTTTACGCCGTATCTATCCCTAACATACTTCACTGCATTTGCCCTCGCAAATCCTCCCCTCATCCTCAATTCCATATTTTCGGATGCGTTCAGTCCTGTGCCGCTGCCGCAGCAGAAGGTTCTTTCCCTGATTGTCTCTTCAGGCATCTCGTAGAAGTGGTTGCATACATTCCTCAGAACGTATCTCGGTTCTTCAAGAATCCCCATTCCCCTTGCGGTGTTGCACGAGTCGTGCCATGTGACTTTTAGATGGTCATTTCTGCTCGGGTCAAGTTTTAGCTTCCCGTTCTTGATAAGGTCGGCTGTGAATTCTGCTATATGAACCATTTTTGTGGATTTTGCGTTCTCAAACTTTGTGCCTGTTATAGGAGAAACAGGCTCCTCAAGAAAATCTGCAGGACCGTTCCATGTATCCATATACTGATGGACAACCCTCCACATATGACCGCATTCTCCTCCAATTATCCATTTCACCCCGAGTCTCTTTGCCTCTGCATATATCTTTGCATTAAGCCTTTTTGCCATCTCATTTGAAGTAAAGAACCCGAAGTTTCCTCCTTCTGAGGCGTATGTGCTCCAGGTGTAGTCCAGCCCGAGTTCATGAAACAGCATCAGATAACCCATGCAGGTATATGTGCCGGGGTCGGCGAAGAGATCGCCCGATGGAGTTACAAAGAGTATCTCCGCGCCTTTTCTGTTGAAGGTAGGCTTAATCTTAATGCCTGTAACCGTTTCTATGTCATCAAGGAAAAATTCAATGCCGTTTTTTATCGTATGCGGTTCAAGCCCGAGATGGTTGCCTTTCATGTAGCAGTTGGCAACAGGGCCTGCAATCCAGTCAATGTTCAGTCCGAGCAGGTTTAGAAGTTCTCTTCCCATCATGGTTATCTCTGCCTGGTCAATTCCGTAAGGGCAGAACACAGAGCAGCGTCTGCATTCTGTGCACTGATAATAGTAATACCAGAGTTCTTTTAACACATCTATGGTTAATTCCCTTGCCCCTGCAATCTTTCCAAGCATCTTTCCTGAGGCCGTGAAATATCTTCTGTAAATAGACCTTAAAAGCTCTGCCCTTAAAACAGGCATGTTCTTTGGGTCGCCGCTGCCGATAAAGAAATGGCATTTATCAGCGCAGGCGCCGCACCTTACGCATATGTCCATGAACAGCCTCAAGGAGCGGTATTTGCTTAGTCTTTCCTTTATGCCTTCCAGGACAATCTCCTGCCAGTTTTCAGGCAGTTTCCAGTCTTCCTCTGCGGGGGACCAGTCGCGCGCATTAGGGAAGTCAATAATTTTAAGATTTTTGCCCTTTGCGCCCCAGCAGAAGGTATTTTCCTTGAATTCAACAGGGTTGTCCATCCATCCTTTTTTCGGAGGTTTGTAGTCTAACTTTGACAGCTCATCTGGTTTTGCGGTAAATTTTGTCGCCATGTTTCACTCCTTTTCTACAGGTATTCCAGCCTTTTTCATCTTTTCCCTGAAATCATTCTCATACTCTTCATAGGTATGGATATGCACTGGATAATTCCATGGATTTATATGTCTTGCCCTTCGGCTGTTGTTTGCCATATTTCTTGTAGGGCTGAGGAAAACCCCGCCCATATGCATCAGCTTGCTGAGAGGGAAGTAAGCCAGCAGTGTACATATCAAAAACAGGTGGATATAAAACATTACGCCGACGCCCTGAGGTATTACAGGGCTTAAGGTTACAAGTCCCATGGCAAGTTCTTTCACCCCTACAATGTGAACCTTGTAAAAATATCTCATTACCACGCCTGATGAGGCTATTCCAAGTATCAGGAAAAGCGGGAAGTAATCTGCTGCGAGGGATATATAGTTTACCTGCGGGATGAAAACTCTTCTCAGGAAAAGATATGTTACAGCCCCGAGAAGAACAATATCTGTCATGTAAAGCAGGGGGACGCCGACCTGCAGAAAACTGTCAAGCCCCTCAATGGTTTTTATGAAGGAAGGGGTGTTCTGGAGGAAAAACCTGAAGTGCCTGACAAAAATAATCAGGAAGGACCAGTGAAATGCCAATCCTGCCAGCCAGAGCCATTTAGCCTCCCCGTATACAAGTTTGCCTTCCTTGAGTTGTGTCTTTAAGTTTCTGAAGAGTGAGCGAAAGAGCAGAACTTCAAGCGCCATCCTGATGACAACGCCTGAGGCGCTTGACGGGTTTTCAATCTTGTTCTGTTTTATCCAGGACAGAGATTCCTGCTGCCCGCAGGTTGTGGGTATGCGGAACGGCACAGGAGAACTTCCCCATTTCAGCACACGGTAAATGAACCCCAGAATAAATATTGCAATTGCAATATAGGGGATAACAACTCCAAAAAGAAATTGAAGGTTTGCTATCTTCACCCCTGCGTAGGCAATCAGAGCAAGCGCGATAACAGCAAAGAAGGAAAACAAGATTCTCATTTCTTTACCTCTCCTCTTTTTATTTTAAGATTATTGTTTTCTTTGGAATCAGGTCCATGTCCATTATTGTCATTTATTAGATTAGCCATCTGCAGCAGTCTGAAGGTCATGCTCTTGGACTCATTAGCCTTTATCTCATAAATCTGCTCCCTGCACTTTATATAAATATCAAATGCAGAAAGCGCAAGGTTGTCTATTGCGGATTCAAACGCGAGGATTTCATCGGAAAACCGGCTTCCGGCTATTTCAACGGTGAGTTCTTCTCTGATAATTCTCTTCAGAGGAAAGATAAAAGAGAGCGCCTGAGAGGGAGTAAAATCCTGAACTGCCCTTATCCTCACAATATTATCAAGGAACTGCGAAGTCTTTCCCTCTGCCTGAAGCGGATTGGGCCCTCTGAGGAGTTCGTCAAATATATCTTCTATCCCCTGAGAGATAGTTGAGCCGATTGGGTTGGCAAATCTACTGCCTTGATTCTTTAAAAAATTTGAGGTGTCAGGAGGGTAGCTTTCTATTATTATATCAAACCATTTCCCCAGAATTGAAGCCTTTTTATCTGCTAATAGGCTGTTCAGTCTCATATCTGGTTTTGTTCCCTCCCGCTAACTTTTTCAATCGGTGGAGATTAAACTCCAGAGCAAACATCGTGTTTGTCTTCTTGAAGAAATAAAAACGAGAAGTAAGAGGCGCGAAACCTCTTACTTCTTTTATTCTTTAAACGCAGCCTGTCGGCTTTGGAAGCCCTGCAAACTTACACGCCTGCTTTGCAGGCCCGCCCGGATAAAGTGTGTAAAGGTATTTTGTGTTGCCTTTTTCAGGCCCCATTGCCTTTCCTATCTCTTTAACGAGAATCTTTATCATGGGTGCAATCTGATACTGTTTGTAGTAGTCTCTGAGGAAGTTGATGACCTCCCAGTGCGCATCTGTCAGTGTCATACCGTCAAGCGACGCCAGATGTACTGCTATCTCCTTGCTCCAGTCATCAAGATTAATAATATATCCGTCATCATCAACCTCAATCTGTTTCCCCTGAAATTCCATCATTGGCATTTTTACGTCCCTCCTTTTTGTTAAAAATTTTCCTTATAAATAACTATAAGTAAGGGAGAAATCTCCCGCGAAATTTTCTTCTTAACTTTTAAATAAGCCTTTCTGTTCTATAAGAAAGGGTGTAATTTATTTAAAGATAATCAGACTTCAAATTGAATTATAAACAGTAATATATATTTACATATTCGGTCAAATAAAAAAAAGTTATTAGCAAATTATATTTACTTATTATCATCTGACCTTTTCCTTTTGCATAGTTTTATAGTTTATATCCTATCTTTCTTAAAAATTCTTTTCTGTGCGCCTTGTCTTCAGGCGTCTCTATCCCTTTCGGCCCGAAGCCGTCCACGACTCCCATGACGCCGTTTCCCTGAGATGCAGCGGCTACAACAACCTCAACGGGATTTGATGTTGCGCAGAATATCCCGCATACTTCAGGACAGTTTTTAATCTGGTTGAGGACATTTATAGGATAGGCTTCTCGCATGAGTATGCAGAAGATGTGTCCCGCGCCGAGCGCCTGGAGGTTTTTAATGCAGGCGTCTATAAGCGCGCTGTCGTTGCCCTCTGTCCTTATCAGGCACGGGCCTGACGCCTCAGTGAATGCGATTCCAAAATATGCGTGCGGGACGGTTGTTACTATAATTTCGTAAAGGTCTTCCGCTGTCTTTATAAAATGTGTCTGCCCGAGTATGATATTACAGTTTTCAGGGACGTCTATCTTTACGGTTTTAAGTTCCATAATTCCTCCTTTTATTAAAGTGCCAGCTTTAAGTGTCAGTGTCAGCAAGAAATACTTTTCCCTCCTGACACTAATCACCGACACTCTTCACTGTTCACTGTCTTTACTATGGTATAATGAGAATAAATTTTTTCAGAGGAGATGTCAAGGCTAAATTGATATACAGGAGACGGCAGGATGCCTTTTGCTTTTTGCTTCTTTCTTGTTGTGTGTTGTTTTACGCTTCTCGAGCAGGGTGCGCTGAGATAAACGGGCCTGAAACTAAGATTGCAAACAACGAAATATATGTTACAACAGGGCTTATCCTTAATGAAAAGCAGCTGCAGGATCTAAAAAACGGGATAGCAAAAGAGATTACATTTTATATAGACTTGTTCAGGGTGTGGAATATGTGGCCTGATGAGTTTGTTCTTGGCAAGACTATTGTTAAAACGCTGAAGGCTGACCCGGTTAAGAAGGAATATATAGCGGCGTCATCGGATGGGATGACAGTAGTGGAAAGACGCTTCAATGAGCTTAATTCATTGTTAAAGTGGTCGTTAAATATCAGGGATTTAAAGCTTACGAATACAAAAGAACTGGAGCCGGCTGACTATTTTGTCCGAATAACAGTTGAGTCCAGATTAAGAAAACTCCCTCCTGTTATCAGTTATCTTTTTTTCTTTGTGCCGGAGAAGGAATTTACTAAAGTAAAAGACTCCTCAAGTTTTCGTGTGGGGCCTGGGAAATGAAAAACCTTAGACACGGAATTATATTCTTAGGAGTTTTCGTTTTTATAATCATTGCCTCTGCGATTGAACTGCACTACATGAGGGTTGAGAGCGTATCCGCCTTAACAATAGTAATCGTTCTGGTTCTGCTGAACCTGAATGTAATTGCTCTTCTGACGCTGATATTTTTTGTAAGCAAGAATCTTATAAAACTCTACATAGAGAGAAAACAGAAAATTCTTGGTTATAAATTCAAGACAAAGATTGTTGTCATATTTGTTGTGCTTACGTCCATCCCGGCAGGGGTCCTATTTTTTGTTGCGAGCGGGCTTGTTACGAATTATATAGACAAACTTCTGAACCCTCAGTTCAGTCAGCCTCTTACCAGTTCGCTTAATGTCGCTAAGGCTGTCTATGAAATGGAAAGGCAGAAGACCATAGAATTTGCAAGGGCAGTTGCGGCAGGTGAAAGAGCTGTTTCTGGCTACAGAGTAATGCGGATGAACAGAAGCCCTGAAAATCCGACAGAAACGATTAAGGCTGCGTTTGACGGTAAAGAAGGCGCGGAGGTTATATCCGGGGAGGACGGAGATACCATAAGGGCTGCTATTCCGGAATATTCCGGGGGGAAACTGACAGGCATTGTAGTTGTTGAGACCAGTCTGCCAAAGGATATTGCGGTCAATGTTGAAAAGGTAAAAAACGCATACGAAGACTACTTAAAATTGGAATCATGGAAAGCGCCCTTAAAGATGAACTATCTTCTGATACTCGCCTTTTTTACGCTGATTGTTGTGTTCATGTCCCTCTGGGTGGCGCTCAGGATAGCAAAAGGGATTACAGACCCGATACAGAGCCTGGCGCAGGCCACAGAGGAAGTTGCCTCGGGCAACCTTGACGTCCATCTTAATCTCAAAAGGGAAGACGAGATAGGGCTGCTGATAAATTCTTTTAACCACATGGTGGCCGGATTGAAGGATGGGAAAGAGACGCTCCAGAAGGCTTATCTGAAATCTGACAGGGAGAGGCTCTGGATGGAAAATATACTTGCGCATATTAATTCCGGCGTTGTATTCCTTGATGTGCACGGCAGGATACTGACTATGAACAGCGCTGCATGTTCTATATTGAATGTGAAAACTGAAGATGTAATTAATAAAAACTACCGGGAGCTGACAGCAAGAATTGCATCTGAAGAACTTAATGGCCTTATCAGCGGGATAATAATTAAAGACCTCAAAGGTATAGAAAAAGATGTAAGGGTAGTAGCGGGAGATAAAAGGCTTATACTGAGGGTCTTTGTTACCACTCTCAGAGACAAGGCGTCAACTCCGATAGGGCTGTTAGTGGTTTTTGACGACCTTACCGATGTTATAAAGGCTCAGAAGGCGTTTGCCTGGGAGGAAGTTGCAAGGAGAATAGCGCATGAGATAAAAAATCCGCTTACACCGATAAAACTTTCAACAGAGAGAATGATGAAAAAGTGGGAGCGGAAGGATAAGGATTTTGACCAGATATTCCAACGCTCCACAAGGACGATAGTGAATGAGGTTGACAGCCTTAAGAGGCTTGTTGATGAGTTCTCAAGATTTGGCAAGATGCCCGAGATAAAAAAGATGCCCACGAATCTTGCAAGTATCATAAATGAGCTGCTGGCGCTTTATAAGGATTATAAGGGATTTAATATAAAAGTTTTACTGCCTGTCGATATGCCGCTTATTGAAATAGATGGAGAGCAGTTCAAGAGAGCGCTGATTAATATTTTTGATAATGCATTTCAGGCAATGGGCAATAGTGGTAATATAGAACTTAAAGCGCAAATAGATAAGGCGTCAAACAGGGTTTCAATTGATGTTGCGGATGACGGCCCGGGAATGAAGGGCGAGGATAAAGATAAAATATTTCTTCCGTATTTCTCAACCAAAAAGGACGGCACAGGACTGGGGCTGGCTATCGCAAACAAGATTGTTACGGAGCACAGGGGATATATCAGGGTAAGAGATAACAACCCTAAGGGCACAATCTTTACGATAGACCTGCCAATAAGGGAGATATAGACTTGGAAGGAGAGGCAAAGTGTCAAAACCCGTAATTCTTATAGTTGACGATGAAGAAGGGATAAGAGAAAGTCTGTCAGGCATACTGGAAGACGAAGGGTACGATGTTTTGACTGCAAAATCAGGGGAAGAAGCAGTGAGGATACTCAGGGAGACTTCCCCCGACCTTGTTTTTCTGGATATATGGCTTACCGGCATGGATGGAATTCAAACACTGCAGGAGATAAAGGCGATTAAGCCTGATGTTATAGTAATCATGATATCGGGGCACGGCAGTATTGAACTTGCAGTAAAAGCCACACAGACAGGCGCATATGATTTTCTTGAGAAGCCGCTTTCTCTTGAGAGAGTGCTTCTTGCGTCAAAGAGGGCGCTTGAAAAGAGGACGCTTGAGATAGAAAACACTGCGCTTAGGAAAAACCTTACAAGAAAGTGGACGCTTGTCGGAGAATCACAGAAAATAAGAGAGTTGCAGGAGCAGATAGAGATGGCTGCCCGGAGCAACAGCCGTGTTCTGATATTTGGAGAAAGCGGCACAGGCAAAGAGGTTGCTGCGAGGCTGCTGCATGAAAAAAGCCCGAGGGCTGAGAAGTCTTTTGTTGAGGTAAATTGCGCTGCCATTCCGCAGGAACTCATAGAGAGCGAGCTTTTCGGACATGAGAAAGGCTCTTTCACAGGCGCATTTGAGAAGAAAAACGGGAAGTTTGAACTTGCTGACGGAGGAACATTATTTCTTGACGAGATAGGCGACATGTCCCTTCAGACTCAGGCAAAGGTGCTGCGCGTAATTGAGACTCAGGAGTTTCAGCGGGTAGGGGGGAACAAGAATATAAATGTGGACGTCAGGATAATTGCCGCCACTAATAAAGACCTCAGGGAAGAGGTAAAGAAGGGCGCTTTCAGAGAAGACCTCTTTTTCAGGCTGAATGTTATACCGTTGTTTGTCCCGCCTTTGAGGGAAAGGAAAGAAGACATCCCGCTTCTTGTTGAATACTTCCTTAATTCTCTTGCTGCGGAATACGGCAAGCCTCCCGGAAAGATACTGCCCGAGGCATTGAAATATCTCCAGTCATACGACTGGCCGGGAAATGTCAGAGAACTGAAGAATGCCATAGAGAGGCTTGTTATAATGACGCCTTCAAATATAATAGACGCCAGGAATCTCTTTATCCCGGTTGAACACGAGGGCTCCGACTATTTCCAATACAAAACGCTTAAGGATGCGAGAGACGCCTTTGAGAAAGACTATATCACGAAGAAACTTGAGGAGAATAACTGGAATATATCAAGGACGGCTGAGATTCTGGATATGGAAAGAAGCAATCTACACCGCAAGATTAAGACGTATGAGATAAAAGTCCATTAGCTGCCAATTTTGTGCAGCTTCATAAGATTTGTTGTCCCCCGTTTCATGAGCGGCGAGCCTGCAGTTATGACTATATTATCACCTTTTTTTGCTATCTTGGAGGCGATGAGCAATTTCTCAACCTTCTGAATCATGCTATCCGTATTAGATACGTGAGATATGAGCATCGGAGTAACTCCCCAGTAAAGAGACATCCTTCGCTTAACATTGTAATAAGGAGTAATGCCTATTATCGGAACTTCGGGCCTGAACTTGGATACAAGCCTTGCCGTAAACCCCGACTGAGTGAATGCAACAATGGCTTTTGCATGAATATCCCCGGCTGCAGTGCATGCAGCTTCGGCAACCGCGCCTGAAAAATCAGAGAAGAGATTTGCAAAGCTGGAATAATCCCTTCTGAGTAAAGAGCGGGATTCCGTATATCTTATAATCCTGTCCATCATTCTTGCTGCATCTAAAGGATATTTCCCTGCCGCTGTCTCAGCGGAGAGCATAAGAGCGTCACTGCCGTCTATAACAGCATTTGCAACATCCGTTGCCTCAGCCCTGGTCGGCCTTGAATGTTCTGTCATTGATTCCAGCATCTGTGTCGCTGTTATTACAAGTTTTCCTTTATCATTAGCCTTGCTGATAAGCATCTTCTGTATTATTGGCACCTCTTCCGGCGATATCTCAACTCCGAGGTCTCCCCTTGCAATCATTATCCCGTCTGCCTCATCCAGTATGCCGTCAATATCATCAAGCGCCTCAGGTTTTTCAATCTTTGCTATGAGGGGCAGAGAGGCGTGTCTTTTTTTAAGCCATTCCTTCGCATCTCTTACATCGCCTGCGCTTCTTACAAATGACAGCGCTGCGTAATCAACGCCGATTTTTAATCCGAAGTTGAGGTCATTTTTATCTTTATCTGTGAAGGACGGCAAGGTTGTTTTCACATGAGGGAGATTGACTCCTTTTTTGCTTCTTAAAACACCGCCTTCAACAATTTTCACCCTTAATCCGTCACGGGTTTTGCCTGTTACATTTGCCTGAATCAAACCGTCGTCAAAGAGTACTTTCCCTCTGACTTTTACATCTCTTTTTAAGGCAGGATATGAAATGAAAATATGCTTGTCAGTGCTGATATCGCTTCCGCTGTGCAGAAAAACCTCAGCGCCATTTTTGAGCACCACTGAACCGCTGCTGACAAACCCGACCCGTATTTTTATGCCCTGCAGGTCCTGCAGGATTGCCACTGTCTTTTTAAGGTTTCCGGATTCTTCTCTTATAAGTTTTGTAATCTTTTTGTAAGCGGCATGGTCGCCGTGAGAGAAGTTTAATCTTGCAACATCCATCCCATTTTTTATAAGAGAGTGAATTGTCTCACGGCTTGATGAAGCCGGGCCTATTGTGCAGACAATCTTTGATTTTCTGATATTCATTTCCTTTCTTCCTCTCTATATTTTTTCAGATCTATAAAACTTTGCCGCTGCCTCATGAGCGGCTATCTGCCAAGATATATTTGCGCCAATTGAAAGGTCTTTCATACTGGTTAAAGTCGCACGCCCCCTGCGGGACGGGGAAGGGTTTTGAGGACTTTTAACCAATACAGAGATTTTTCTGTTTTAAGAAACAGCAAGTTCAGCTTTGATAGGAAGGGTCTTAATATCTTTTGCATCTTTAAACCACTTTCTGAAGTTTAAGATTGAAAAACCAACCACTTCTCCGCTAACAGAATTAACCCTGAGAAAGAAGTCATCTTCTATTTCCTTAGAAATAGCCTTTTCAGGGTCGCCCATTGAAATATCCAGAATATCACCCTCGTCATCATAAGCCATCCTTATTTCTTTTCCCATAAGGTCTCTCCTCTTTTGATTATATCAGTAATATAACAGGTAAGGATAAATGAACGCAATCCCTTCTTTGCTGCTACAAGTAAATATTTTCCGTCAAACATATCACCATAAAACTTATAGTAAAGCAATACTTCCGCATCTCTTTTGCTTTTCTTTACATAGTCAGGCGATAACAAAACTTCCTGTATTTTTCCTTTATAAGGCTCAACTTCAGGATGCTCTCTTACAATGTGCTGCCATCTTTCATCCGTTAGTTCAATTGCGTTGTTAAAAATGTCTGTTATTATCATAATCTTTTTTGCTTTTCAGTTAATGGTAAGACATTATATCATATTGAATACTGCTGGAATGCGAGATAAAAAAGCAGAATGTGGATAGGGAGAGGATGGGACTTTAGCGGGTTCAGGTTTGTAACCTGAACTTGATAATTCATTCTTGTTTGATTGGTTACATCAAAACTTTGGGTTCCGGTCAGAGACCCGAACCCGCTAAAATCTACAACAAGGGGACTTTATAACCAGCCTGTCTGAAATGTTCATCAAAAGTAAGCGCCTGTTTCACTCCGAATTCGTCCAGCGCAATGAATGAAAAGCAGTCTATCATGCCCCATGACTTGTCAGCACGCTTTTTATAGAGTGACAGGGCTTTTTCGAATCTGTCAAAAGTAACGGGGATAACCGTGGTTAGTGGGTCGGCATGTATTTTATCTATCATCCTTATTGCAAGCGGTTTTTGAAGCGGAAGGCAAAGGCTGTTTGCGAGTTCAATAAGAATAAGCTGTGTGGTTAGAAAAGGGCCATGATATTTTTCTGCTGCCTCTACAGCGGTTTTATGCAGGTTATCCTTTGTATTGAGCAGCGCTATCAAATAGCCGGTGTCGAGAAAGATGCCGCTCATTTTTTGGGGAGGCCGTAAAGATAATGGTCGTGGTGTTTTGAGAAATCCCTTGGTAAATCTATATCAGCAGCTATATCAGCCAGCTCAGCCAGAAGAGAGGATTTCCTTTTGCCATTTTTCTTGCGTGTCTTAAGTCCCTTGATGAACTTCTCCACGTCATCCAGCATAGCCGTTGGCAGGACATCTATCTCTTTTTTTATTTTCTCCGCTTTAAGCATGACACTAATTCCTT
>MNVK01000136.1 GCA_001871685.1 Nitrospirae bacterium CG1_02_44_142 | reverse complement strand
CTCTTTCGGCTCGGGCTTGCACACAGGACAGTATAGCTCCCCCATGTCCAGGAGGCAGACATGCCCACATTCAGGACAGCACACACACTTGTCCGTCTGTTCTTGGCATACGGGACACAGTTCCATTTGTTTAATTATATCATTTAACTATCAGACAGGATATGGCTAACTATTGCTCATTCTCGTCCCGATAATCCGCCTGAGGCGAAACGGCGGCCGCGCTATTTTTTCTGAAACACAAACAGATGCTTATGCATTATCAGGAGAAAATTGTACTCTTGCGATTTTTTCTTCCAGAAACCGGTTGCATGGCAATTGTGCTGGACTTTGATGATGTCCTCCCTCAGCGCAAACCCTGCCTTTAGAAACCGTTCCATTTTATAGGTTCCAAATGAGACTCATAGTCTATGGACGTAAAAGCATAGATCGTATTAAATAGATCATTGACATGGACAGCATTCAGAAAAAATTCGGCGAGAACCTAAAGAAAATACGTAACAAACAAAAACTGTCACGCGAAAAACTGGCGGAATTCAGTGGTTTGCACTGGACTTACATAGGAAGTGTTGAGCGTGGAGCAAGAAATATCTCTCTTAAGAATATTAAGAAGTTAGCAGACGCCTTAAATATAAAAATTTGTGATTTGTTTGTTGGAATCAATGCCAAAAAGAACAAATAATAAGCCAAAGCCCAAGACGAAAACTGAAAAAAAGACAAAAGCCTATTCCTTTTCAGAGAATTCGCTCAATTTCTACATTTCTGAAGAAACAGCCTCTTATGGTAATAATGGCAAGAAGTATTTCGATGTCTACTATGACAACCCTAATCTCTCAGTAAGGCTTCTAAGAGGCAATTGCATTGAAATCCTTAATAGGGCAAGGGAGAACAGCGTTGACATGATATTTGCCGATCCTCCTTATTTTCTCTCCAATGGAGGTATTAGTTGCCATGCAGGGAAAATGGTGTCTCTCAACAAAGACAAATTACATAAACTGCCTCTATTCTGTTAAAATAGTTTTGAAATGAAGCAGTATGAAGCGGTTATAAGGGTTATGGAAGCCAATGGTGGTTATGCCACCCTTGGCTTTTTAAATCAAGAGGTACTAAAAATTAAAGCTTGCGTTTGGAATACTAAAACCCCATTTGCAAGTATCCGCCGTATTGTTCAGGATGAGCGTTTTTTCTTTAAGATACGCCCAGGCTTGTGGGCATTGAAATCCTATAAAGACAAGTTACCACCTGAAATTCTTCCGGTTAAAAGCCAGCCAAAGGCAAAAGAGGAAGAATACTCTCACAGCTATTATCAAGGGTTACTCGTAGAAATAGGAAACTTAAAGAAGTATAAAACATTTGTCCCCAATCAGGATAAAAACAAGCTTTATCTTGGCAAAAAACTTTCTGAGGTTGTAACGGTTTCCGATATATATAAGTTTAGCTATGATGAGATAGTTCGTACAGCGCGAACTATTGATGTGATGTGGTTTAACGAGAGAAACATGCCTGTAAGTTTTTTTGAAATCGAACATTCCACAGATATTCATAACTCCTTACGTAAGTTTGGTGAGCTTCAGGACTTTTATGCCAACTTCTGCATAGTCGCAGATGAGGTCAGAAGGAGGGAATTTCAGGCAAAATTGTCGTCTCAGGTATTTAACCCTATCAGCAAAAGGGTTGGTTTTTGGAGCTACGATAATGTGGCCGAATTACATTCAAAAACAAGCGAACTCATAAGTATAGAATCAAGACTTAGATTGTAGAAAGGGAGTGTAAATGTTATTTAAACCTTATTTCAAAAAAATATCGGAAGAGCTAATAAGCAATATTATTATGTTCAAGAAAAAATACCCTGAGACAAAAAATAATTGTTATCCTGAAGAATTAACAAAAGTATTTGAAAAACATATTGAGGTTTATGGGCATGCATACTGTATGGATGTGGTTAGTGAAAGGAAGAAGCTATCAAAATTGCTCTATAGAGCCTTAAATGAAATGAAGCATTGAAGTCAAATATCAGCAGGTTGCAGGATCGGTTGACGAAAAGTTGCAAACATGCGATTTCAAGCGCAAACAGTATTTAAAACTCGTATCGTCGCTTGGTATCAAAGTAGAGTATGTCTATGTGTTAAATAATTGGTTTAAAAAGCCTGAATACAAAGATGTGTTGGATTATATTCATAGCGTTAATTGCCACTATAAATTTAATGAGCTTCCTTTGGCGTGGTTAGGATTGCCTACAAAAAAGGTCTAACAGAGGACATATCCCGGATTCATCCGCCCGAAAATTCGTCAGCAGTTGCAAATATTAAGAGACAAGGGCTATATCGAGTTCTTAAGTAAAGGACGCTACAAATTAACTTAAATGAAGGATATGGTGGAGGTCTAATTCTATGCCAAAATTTATTGTAGACTTTGAATTAGCAGGACATCTTGAAGTTAAGGCTGATAGTGAAGAAAATGCTATGGAGATTGTTGAAAATATGGATTTTCAGGAATTGATTAATAATGTGCAGATTTTCAACGTGGGGAAGAATTATATTGAAAAGGTGGAATGAAAATATATAGAACATCCCCGCCCCCAAAATCCGCCAGTAGCAACAAAAGCACTGAAGGCTTGACACACAGTTGTTATTATCTTGACTAACCGTTGGAGGACATGTTAGCCTAACAGCAGAATTTTAGAAGTTTTTGCAGTTGATGAAACCACAAAGACTTTTTGACTTTGCGGTTTTTTTGTTGAGACCTTCTGAGATTTGAGTTTTAAAAAAGGAGGTAAAAGAAATGGCTAATGGAACAGTAAAGTGGTTCAATGACTCAAAAGGCTTCGGCTTTATCACAAGCGAAGACGGCAGCGATGTATTTGTCCACCATACGTCAATCCAAGGCAATGGATTTAAATCCCTTGCTGAAGGTGATAAGGTCAGCTTTGATACTGAACAAGGCCCGAAAGGCCCCAAGGCAATCAATGTAGTTAAACTGTAATTAGATGGGAAAGGCTCCTTCAGGTTGAGGGAGCCTTTTCATAACATTCTCCTATTAAAGTTTAATACAAGAGCAAAGAATTGTCCGTGCTTGCAAGTCTAATGCTTCCCCTCGCACTTCGGTTCTCTTGCTTTAATCTCTTTTTCAATATCCGCAATCCGCTCGTTCAGCAGTCTGCACTCTTCTTCAAATTCAATTTGCATATTCTGCGCTTTTTCAGAGCCCATGTGAACCGAGGTCTTCCCGAAAGTGAATGCATGTATATCCTCAATATCGCAGAGATTGTCTTTGAGGCGCTTGAATTCTGTCTTTAGTTCTTCGACCGTTAATTTTTCAAGTTCTTTGCCCATTTCAGAATATCCTTAGTATAACGCTACAAACTCCTTAGGCGAAAAATTGGTCTTCATTGTCCAGATTGTAGCTACGCCGTTTTTCATCCGATAAACTGCCAGAGGCTCATATCCCGATTGTTCGATAAAGGGCTTTAAAAATTCGCGCCTTTCAACAATCTCCTTCTTTAGTTCAATATCTTCTACAAGCTCAACAGTTCCGCTGACCCTGACCTGAATAAGGTTTTCAAAGCTGCCGTTATTAAAGCTCATCTCCACATTCGGATTTTTGGTTAACTGCTTGTGAAGGTCTTTCATCTTTCCTGTATGAAAGACTATGCCGTTTTCATCCGCCTTATACATCATCATGCCGCGGACATGCGGCTTATTCCCCTCGACAGTCGCCAGATGGAAAATTGGCTTGGCGTTCAGGAAATCGAATATCTCGCTTTTGTTCATTCTAAGTTCTCCTTTCATATTTATTGTTACCTTAAAAGTGCCGTTTTTATGTCTCGAATCAAATCCTCGCCGTCCTCAATTCCCACTGAAAGTCTCAAGAGCGTCTCGCTGATGCCTGCTTTTTTCCTGTCGGCAGGAGACATCTTTGCATGGGAAGTCTCTGAAGGAAAACAAATCAATGATTCAACTCCTCCGAGACTGACTGCCTGTGTTATCAAATTCTGACAAATGCACATTAATAGAGCCGAAAGTGCCATAAACATAAATTGTGCCTTTCTCTTCCCTTGTTGTTACTGCAGTTAAGTCTCCAGTTATCTCTGCCTTTTTCTTTCCCAATATCGAGTAAATCCATTCATGTATGAGAGGCAACTCAGAGAGATCGCGAGCAGAATAAGTCCAGAGATCATTAATACCATGATAGCCATGTCGGACACCCTTGTAGTAAACATTTACCCAGTAATTATCATGCAGATATTCGTCTTCATCGGCAGTCCTGCTTGATTTTCGGAGTAATTCGTCGCATCTGGTTTTCGCCTCAGAAGGAACTTCCGCCCTTACTGGAGCACCCGCTATCTCGGATGAGAAAGTATTGTAAGATATCGGCGGCGCAACTTTTTCTACGCGAAATGTGAGCGCAATGCTGGGCGCTTTCGATTCTTCATCCTGATTATTTTTTGGAAAAAGCCAATCAAGAATGCCCATGATTATCGCCAGTTTTATTTATTATTTTATGCCTTAGTAATCATTTCATTTTCCCCACGCTCTGGCTAACTGGCAGGGGAATGAACATCTATAAAATGTGTCGAGACAATTTTACAATTTAAATTACTCAAGGGTTATTTCATATACTTCATTAAATTCAATTTGATAAAGACTATCACCACGTCGTTTAACACGATAGAATGATAAATCCCCTGTACCAAAAATTATTTCGGCATTATCTGGCAATCCCACAATTTCTTTTTTGAATTCTTTGATAGACATAGACTTTTTTCTTTAGACATGTTACCTCCAATTGTAATTTATTTAAACACAACAACTAATATACCAATCTATACAAAAAATAAAAGGGGGCGGGTACATTTTCTAAAGCCTTTTGCCTGCAGGCGTCACTTTATCCTTTGAACTGGCTTCCTTTTGCCTACCCCCTTTGACAGAAGGTATACCACAAGTTGATTGAGGCTTACGCCTTCTTCCTTTGCTTTTTCCATCAGCTCCTTATGCAAAGACTTCGGAGTCCTTGCAAGTATCTTCCCGCTGTATACATCTTCAGATGATGGTTTTGGTATTTTTCTTTTTTCCTTCCTTGCTGTTTTAAGCCATAGCTCCTCTGCAATCTTTACCTGCTTTATAGCATTTTCCTCGGTTTCTCCAAAAGCAGAACAGCCCGGAAGATCGGGAACAGTAGCTATAAACCCCTTGTCTTCTTCGCTGTAGAATACTTTTATCGGATAGAGCATCTTATTTTTCCTCCTTCATTGTTAAATTGTAGTCTTCCACAATCTTTAAAAACTGTCTGACCTGATAAGGTTTTGCCATGCCATGAACATTTTGAAAATTCAGAATCTCAATAACGCCCTTCTTGCTATATACCCTGTGACTACCCTTACCGCCCTTATACTTAAAACCAAATGCCTCTGCCATTTTGCAAATTTCGTCAAATCTCACATTCTGCAGATTATTCTTAATCCTGTCAAACAGCTTTTCAATCTTGCTCATTTTATTCTTATGCTATCACATATAATATCATAAGTCAATTTTCCCCGCAGTAACAAAAATGAGATTAAATAAATATCCATGTTATAATTCATCAGGTATTTCTGCATGGACACAATAGAGAAGCTCAGAATCCTCTCTGAAGATTCGCAGTATGACCTTGCCTGCGCATGCGGCAGCAATAAGGATGACCGCAGGAGAAGAGGGCTTGACGGCAAATGGCTCTATCCTGTAACGCTTCCGAATGGCGGTTATTCCATACTTTTGAAGACCCTTCTTTCCAACGCCTGCTCAAACGACTGTAAATATTGCCCCCTGCGGTCTGAAAGCAAAGTGCGCAGATGCATGCTCCGGCCCGAAGAAGTGGCAAATGTATTTATGGAATATTTGAGAAAGAAAAAAGTTTTCGGGCTGTTTTTGAGTTCAGGCGTCATCGGCAATCCCGATTACACGATGGACAGGATAAACGCGGTTGCCCGCATTCTGAGATATAAGCATAATTTCAAGGGCTACATTCATCTGAAAGTCATTCCCGGGGCTTCGGACGCAGCAATAGAGGATTCCATGAAACTCGCAAGCGCAGTATCGCTCAATATTGAAACTCCGGGTAAAAAACGCTTTGACCTGCTTTCAGATAAAAAGGATTATATCAATGATATCGTCCGCCCCTTAAAGCTCATGGCAAGGCTCACAATGCAGGTTCAGAGGTTTTCAAAGGTTAAATGCACTACACAGTTTATTGTGGGAGCATCGGACGAGCCTGACTCGGAGATTATAGAATCAATGTTCGGCATATACGGGAGGCTTAAATTCCAGCGTGTCTATTTTTCAGCTTATCAGAAGGGCCTGGGGCATCCTGACATTCCGGGGGAGAAACGGTTGCTTTCAAATCCTCAAAACATATTCTTGCGTGAGCACCGGCTGTATCAGACTGATTTTCTTATCCGCAGATACGGCTTTAAAAATGAGGATATTGTTTTTGACAAAAACGGCAACCTGAGTCTTGATAAAGACCCGAAACAGATATGGGCGGATACTCATCCCGAATTTTATCCCATAAAAATCAACAGCGCAGATAAAGAGGCGCTGCTCCGGGTTCCAGGACTCGGGCTTGAGTCGGTATCTAAGATTTTGGAGGCAAGGCGTGAGAGAAAAATCTACCGCACTGAGGATTTGGGGATAAAAGGCAAAAGAGCTGAGAAAATAAAGCAGTATGCAGTTTGCGGGTAAACAGGAATAAATGCCATCAAAAGTGTTTCAGCTTTTAAATATAAAATAAACCGCGCCCATGAGGCAGAGTCCTGCCCAGAGGTAATTCAGTTTTACAGGCTGGTCCATGTAAAAGACCGCAAAAGGGATAAAGACAGAGAGTGTTACGACTTCCTGAAGTATCTTAAGCTGTGAAAGGTTCATCTCAGTATATCCTATGCGGTTTGCCGGAACCTGAAGCAGGTATTCAACGGATGCTATGCTCCAGCTTGCCATCGCGGCTATATGCCATGCCTTGTTGTTAAGGTTTTTCAGATGGGCATACCAAGCAAATGTCATGAATACATTTGAAAGGATAAGCAATAAAGTTGTCTTTGCGATAACTGGCATTATTTTACCTCACAAAATAAAATTGTTTTATTTTAACATGAATTAATATGCGGGTGGATGCCTGACTCTTTCCTTATGCTATAATTTAGCCATGGTTAATCTAAAGGACATTCAAGAGGCACTTAAGAATATTCAGCCTTTCATCCACAAGACACCTCTAATCTTCTCCAACTCATTCAGCAGGCTTATTAATGCGGAGGTGCATCTTAAGACGGAAAACCTTCAGAAGACGGGCTCGTTTAAGGTGAGAGGCGCATTCAATAAGCTCATCAATATCCAAAATGAAAATAATCCCCCCTCACCCCCCTTTACTAAAGGGGGGAAGGGGGGATTATCAGGCAAAAAGGTGATAGCCGCCTCAATGGGCAATCATGCGCAGGGAGTTGCGTTTGCTGCAAATGCCCTCGGCCTTCACGCAAAGATAGTAATGCCTGTAACCGCGCCGATAGTAAAGCAGGAGGCGACAAAAGGCTATGGCGCTGAGGTTGTCCTTTACGGAGAAAACTTTGGCGATGCTTTAAACCATGCGCTTTCACAGAAGGACTATACATTTATTCATGCGTTTGACGATGAGAAAATAATTGCAGGGCAGGGAACTATCGGCATTGAGATAACAGAGGATTTAAAAGGCATAGATTTTATAATTGTTCCTGTCGGAGGAGGCGGGCTTATCTCAGGCATAGCATCTGCTGTTAAGGCATTGTCCCCGCAGACAAGGATTATAGGCGTACAGACCGAATCCGCAACAGCAGCGCATGATTCGTTCAAAAATAAAAAAATATCCGACAAGCTGCCCTTACCCACACTTGCTGATGGAATCGCTGTCGGAAGAATCGGCGAAAAGACCTTTGAGATAATGAATAAGCATGTGGATGAAATGCTGCTTGTGAAAGAAGACTCAATTGCAATGGCAATACTGCTCTTCCTTGAACGGAAAAAACTTGTTGTTGAAGGAGCAGGGGCGGCGCCGTTGGCGGCATTGATAGACAACAAGGACAGGTTTAAGAATAAAAGAATTGTCCTTGTTGTCAGCGGAGGGAACATAGATTTTACTCTCATTGACAGGATAATCCACAAAGGGCTTGTATCAAGCGGAAGGATAGGTGTTTTTGAGGTTGTTGTTGATGATGTTCCGGGCAGTCTCCATTACGTGACCGGGGTTATAGCGTCGCACAAGGGGAATGTGCTGAATGTTGTCCATGACAGGCTTGCAGGCGGCCTGCCTGTGGGAAAGACAAAGGTTGTATTCACAGTAGAAGTAAAAGGCAGGGAGCATCTGGAAGAGATACTTTCTGACCTTGAGATAAAAGGGTTCGGACTGAGAAGATATAAATGAGCCGCCCTTTTCTTCAAAGGCAGGGAATGGGAATTAAGCAGAATATAACTTGAAAAATTTTGCAACTGGAATTATCCTATTGACAGGACACAGTGAAACAAGCGGGATGCCCCGAGCTGCTCGGGGCTTAGCTTGAAATGTCTTATCGGATGAGGAGACGCTTATGAAAAAGATTATTTTTGTCGTCCTTATGTTTTTTGCATTATCTGCGGTGTATGACATAACTTTTGCGGCAGAGAATGCAGGGTATGCAAATGCTCTTAAATATTACAACAGCAAAAAATACAAAGAAGCTGTTGAGGTTTTAAAAGAGCAGACGCAAAAGAATCCAGACCCGTCTGGCTATTACCTGCTTGGCTATGCGCTTTATAAGCTCGGAAAATTTGAAGAGGCAAATGAATACTTTAAAGAGGCATACCTGCTTGACCCTGAGTTTTCGCTTGAAAAAGCCGGGCTGATAAAGAAAACGCCTTCCGCCTTAGGCGGGACTAAGCCTGAAGATGCAGAGAAACCATCAGTTGAAAAGGCGCCTGATGCAGAGAAGCCGCCTGTCTCCGAAACAAAGGTAAAACAGCAGGAGGCAAAGAAGGAACCTGTTCCTTCAAAGAAGACCCTGCCTCAAAAACCTGAAACCTCAAAACCTATTAAGGAAAAAACGGCGTCTGCCGCTGCGGCAAAGAAACCATCCGCACAAGAGCCAAAGAAAGTTGAGCCGCAAAAAGCCGAGCCATTAAAACCAATGCAGCCGCCGTCCAAGATGGAATCCTTGCTCAAATTTAAAAAAGAACCGCCTTTTGTTGCTACGGAAGTCCTGATTGCTTTAGGAGCCATTCTGGTAATTATTGTTTTGGCTGTCGGGTTTATTTTGTACAGAAAAAAAAGGAGCAAAAGCGATTTGCCTCCCGCAGAATAAATTACCTTTGCGTCATTCCTGTCTCGTATCAAGTACGGGATAAACTCCAGCAGGAATATAGAGCCTATTGGCTTGACTGGATTCCCACTTTCGTGAGAATGACAGACAAATCAGGTTTATGATAGACCCTAAATAGACTTGTCAGGAACATATTCTTAGGTTATACTACATAAAATTCGCTGCTAAATTTTCTTATGCGTATAGAAAAAATCGAACTCATAGGTTTTAAGTCTTTCTCCGAAAGAACTGTGTTTAATCTCCATCCCGGGATTACGTGCATCGTCGGGCCCAACGGCTGCGGAAAGAGCAATGTAGTGGATGCCTTCCGCTGGGCATTAGGCGAGCAGAGCGCAAAGAGCCTGAGGGGCGGAAAGATGGAGGAAGTGATATTCAACGGCTCTTCCTCAAAAAAACCCAAAGGGATGGCGGAGGTAACCCTTGTTGTATCAGGCATGGGAGACCCCACGCAGGACAACGGCAATGACCCCCAGAACTCCACATCTGTAACAAGAAGGCTCTACAGATCCGGCGAGAGCGAGTATATGGCAAACAAATCCGCATGCCGGCTTAAAGACATAAAAGACCTGTTCCTGGATACCGGGCTTGAAGTGAAGAGCTATTCCATACTTGAACAGGACAGGATAGCAGCCATACTCAATTCCAAGCCGCAGGACAGAAGGTTCATCATAGAGGAAGTCGCCGGCGTGATGAAATACAAGGTCAGGAAGACAGAGGCTCAGAATAAACTTGAGGCGTCAAGATTAAATCTGCAGCGGATAAATGATATTGTTTCAGAGATAAAAAGACAGATAAATGCGCTGGACCGTCAGGCCAAAAAAGCGGCGAGATATAAGAAACTTTCGGCGGAGGCGAGGACAATAGAACTCAAGATTGCAAAGAGAGATTACCAGACGCTAAAAGAATCATTGGAAAGGATACTTGCAGAATACAATGTCCTTAAAGAAAACGAGGGGATGAAGAAGGCTGAACTCACAAAGATTGAAAACATTTCAGAAATAAACCGCCTGGCCATCCTTGAAAAAGAAAAATCCCTTGAAATAATACAGCAGGAATTCAGGGATGTAGAAAAAACAATAGCGGAAACCGAGAGGTTAATCGCTGTGCTTAATACGGAGAGAGACAACCTGAAAGAATATCTTTCAAAGCTCTTTATGCAGAAGGACGAGTTTGAAGCCAAGGGGAAAGAGTTGTCAGAAAAGCTAAACGGTATGAAAGGGACAGAGGCAAGGCTTTCTGCGGATGTAGAAGGGCTTAAAGAAGAGCTTAAAATAAAGAATGAGCTTGTTGAATTAATAGAAAATGAACTTTTAGAAAAAGAAAGTTCCGTAGATTCAAGGCGCAGAAAGGCATTCAGCTCCTCAGAGGAACTGAGCGCACTCAGAAATGAGACAGGCAGAATGCAGGCGTCCCTTGAGGCATTAGAGAGAAAAGAGGCTGCGCTGATAATAGACGCCGGGGATTCAAAAAAAGTTTTAGGCGAAATTGATTTATCAATTATAGATGTGGAAGGTTCTCTCCGTGACAAAAGCGGCGAGGTTCTTCTGCTCAGTGAAAAGAAAAATGTATATGCCGCAGAGGTATCTTCCGTGAGGGAGAAGATTGAACGTCTCAGAGATGAGATATCACAAACAAAAGAAGGCCTGGCATCAAACATATCCCGTATGGAGTCTTTAAAGGAACTTGTTCTTGACGCCCCTACCCGCGAGATTCTTATGGAGGGAGCTAATCTTCATATCGTCTCTTCGCTCGCAGATATACTTAATGTTGAACCTGAATATGAAAAGGCGGTTGAAAACTCACTCTCGGAAAAAATCAATTCTTTTATACTTAAGTCCCTTGATGATATTGAGGCTGCTATCGCCACTTTGAAATCAAAGGGCGCAGGCAGGATGTCTTTCATCCCGCTTGGTTCCAAAATAGCTGATGAATCCTTTGATGCCCCCCCCGGCATAATCGGAAAGGCCATAGACTTTGTAAAGGTTGATGCAGAGTTTACAGATATAGCAAAAAATCTTCTGAGAAATATCCTCATTGTAAAAGACCTGAAGACAGCCCTTGCAATGAGGGAATTACGGAGCGGCTGCTTATTTGTAACCCTTGACGGCGAGATAGTTGAACCTTCAGGCGCTGTCATAGGCGGAGAAGGCAGGGGGGTTTTAAAAAGGAAAAGGGAGGTCAGGGAAATTGAGGAGTTAATAGGGCAGAAGACAAGTCTAACAGCTCAATTGCAGGAAGACATTAACAGGTTTCAACAGGAACTTTCCGAGAAGGAATCGGCTGTAAGAGATATTGCCGCTGCAATAGTTAATGCGGAAAAAGAGATGTCGCTTTCAAGGCTTACATCTTCAAACTATCAGGAGGAGAAAGACAGGACAGACAGAAAACTTGCCTACCTTTCAATAGAGCTTGAGGAAATTGCAAGGGAGAAAGAAGCGCTCAAAAATATGATAAGCGAAAAGGAAGCCGCAATAAATGCCGGGGAATCAGAAAAGAATATCATAGAAAAAGATATGGCAGCCCTCTTGGAAGATATAAGCCGGAAGAAGCTGAATTACGAAGAAAACCGCTCGTATGTAACAGACGTCAGGCTGTCAATAACATCCGGCAGAGAGAAAATAGAAGCGGTGCAGAAGGAAATAGAAACAACAGGCAGCGCCCTCGAAGAACTGCTGCGGAAGGGCAATTTACTAAGCGAAGAGACAAAGTCTGTGGAAGAGCGCATCTTGCAGAGAGAGACGGAATTAGGCGAGAATGAAGATAAGGTCAAAGGCGTGGTTTTAGACGCAGACAGGCTGAGGGATGATATATCTGCAAGGAAAGATGCGCTTGAACAGGAAAACCAGAGTATGCTCTCAAACGAGCAGGCCGTCAAGGCGCTCAGGCAGGAGATAGACGCCCTCTCAGAAAGAGTCTCAAGCCTGGATGTGGAGAGAGCAGAGCACATACTGAAGATTGAAAACCTGACCGGGAATATAAGGCAGAATTACGGAACAGAGATAGATTCGTTTGAGACAGAGCCTCTCCTGCCGGAAGATGAAGAGCGGCTGGTTGAATTGAAGGCGAAGATACAGGAACTCGGCGCTGTAAATCTCGGTACGCTTGAAGAATATGAAGAACTGACTGTGCGATATGAATTTCTCTTAAAACAGCAGGACGACCTCAATAAATCAATTGCCGAACTTGAAGATGCGATAACAAAGATAAACAGCACAACGAGGAAAAAACTAAGAGAGGCATTTGAGGCGCTAAAGGTAAAATTCTCCGAGGTCTTCCTCTCACTATTTGGAGGAGGAAGGGCAGAGCTTATTCTTACGGATGAAAGCAATATCCTTGAAACAGGCATAGATATAATTGCGCAGCCTCCGGGCAAAAAGCTGCAGAACATAAGCCTTCTTTCAGGCGGAGAAAAAGCTCTGACGGCCATGTCTCTTCTATTCGCAAGTTTCCTTATAAAACCCACTCCGCTCTGCATTCTTGATGAGGCGGATGCGCCGCTGGACGACTCCAGTACCGAAAGATTCGGCAGAATGCTGAGAGAATTTTCAAAGGATATTCAACTCATAGTGATAACGCATAACAGGGTAACAATGGATGCGTCTGACTACATCTACGGAATAACAATGGAAGAGCCCGGCGTGTCAAAGGTTATCTCAATGCAGCTTGCAGAGGCATAGCATATTTATCAGGGAGAAAATTATAGGGCCTCATCTCACTCTCTCCGCCGGTTCATTTTGGCTTGACAGTAAATTTCGCATTCTTGACTTTATTCCGGGCAAAAAGATATACTTTCGGACTGGAGAAAAACAATGGGAACTTATACTACATATCATCCTCACAAGATTAAAAGGAAACGGACGCACGGCTTCCTGGAGCGCACGAGTTCAAAGGGAGGACGCGATGTCCTTCAAAGAAAAAGGGCAAAGGGCAGAAAAAAGCTGACCGTTTAATCTTTTATTCTTATCGCAGACAGGGCGTTACGTCTATGAACCTTATTAATTAATGTGAGCGGCTTGGACGTCTAAAGTATAGGAGTGCAAGGTGGGAGATACAATTAAAAATATTTTATTGGGGGCTATCTCGCTCTATAAATATGCAATCTCGCCATTACTGCCCCGCAGCTGCCGGTTTGCGCCTACCTGTTCTGAATATTCAGCAGAGGCAATAGAAAAATACGGCGCAGTAAAAGGCAGTTATCTTTCATTAAGGAGAATACTCAGGTGTCATCCGTTTCATAGCGGCGGCTATGACCCGGTAAGGTAAGCAAGGCAATGGGAACAGAAAAAAGAACACTTATAGCTATAATTTTTTCAATAATCATCCTCGTAGGGTATCAATTTTTATTTCCTCCTCAGCCGCAGAAGCAGCCGCTGCCGGAGCAGGCGCAAGAAGAAAAGAAAGAAAGCAAACAACAGGAAGCTGTGAAGTCTCCGCCTAAGGCGGATTCCGTTCCTGTTCCAGAGCCGGCAGTATCCCATGCAGAAGAAAAAGAGGTAAGGATTGAAACAGGTCTTTATTCTGCAACGCTCTCATCAATAGGCGGAACGATTAAAAAATGGGAATTAAAAAAGTATAAAGATAAAGATGGGCTGTCTGTTATCCTTCAGCAAGGCCAGAGTGTTTATCAGCCTCTCAGCATAGGTTCGCAGAATAACTTTAACCTTGCAAATGCCAATTTCAAAATCTCAGGCAGGGATATGAAACTTGATGAAAACACAAATACAGGCGCTGTCGTTTTTGAATATGCAGCCTCCAAATATTCCATAAAAAGAACTTACACCTTTTATAATGACAGTTATAAGATTGACCTTAAGGATGAAGTTGCGGGATTGCCTGAATACTGGATAACGACAGGCACTGACTTCGGAATTCATGACAGAAAAGACACGTCAGCTCATCTCGGCCCTGTGCTCCTGAAGGACGCAGAGAGGATAGAATTTGACGCAAAAAAACTAAGCGAGACAAAAAGCTATCAGGGCGGGCTGAGATGGATTGCCCGCGAGGATAAATATTTTTTCTCGGCTATTGTGCCGGTAACTCAGATGGATGAAGCAGCTGCCTGGAAGGTTCAGGATGCATCAGTTATAGCATTCAAGGGGAAATCCGGCATTAATAATTTTATCGTCTATGCCGGGCCGAAAGAACACGACAATCTAAAAAAATTAAATGTCGGGCTTGAGCATATCATTGATTTCGGTTTTTTCTCCATCATATCAAGACCTCTGTTCTGGCTGATGAAATTCTTTCACAAATTTCTGGGCAACTACGGCTGGGCCATAGTGCTCTTGACAATAGTCACCCGAATCCCTTTTATCCCGCTTATAAATAAAAGCCAGGCGTCTATGAGAAAGATGCAGGAGATACAGCCGAAGATGGCTGAGATAAAAGAAAAATATAAGAAAGACCCCCAGAAGATGCAGAAAGAGACCATGGAGCTTTATAAAAAATATAAAGTGAATCCGCTCGGCGGCTGTCTTCCTATGCTTTTGCAGATTCCCGTATTCTTTGCGTTATATAAGATATTATCAATCGCCATTGAATTGAGGGGCGCGCCGTTCATTCTCTGGATAACAGACCTTGCAGGCCCGGATACGCTTTTCGGGCACATACCTTCGTGGTTCCCTTTGATTGGCGGTTTCGCTGTCGGTCCGCTGCCGATTGCCATGGGAATTACAATGGTCATCCAGCAGAAGATGACGCCGTCGTCAGCCGAACCTTCCCAGCAGAAGATGATGATGCTTATGCCGATTATATTCACATTCATGTTTCTTAATTTTGCGTCAGGGCTTGTCCTTTATTGGCTGGTGAACAACATTCTCTCAATTGTCCAGCAGTTTCATGTGAACAGAAAACTTGCAAAAGAAAAAGCTGATTCATAAAAGAGTACCGCTGTCCCCATTATCAATGATGACACTTTTCTATATCGGGATTTGGGAGCGCATAAAATCAATTGCAAGATATTTTCACACTCATTAGTAAGTTATACTATTAATTATGATTCTTGACGACACAATAGCCGCCATTTCTACCCCTGCCGGAGAAGGCGGAATCGGCATTGTCAGGCTAAGCGGAAAAGACGCAGTAAAGATATCGAACAGGCTGTTTCATTCCCCAAAAGGCAAAACCCTCTCTGCCTCAGCCTCCCACAGAATAATCTACGGCTTTATAAAAGACCCTGCCACAAGCGAGGCCGTGGATGAGGCGCTTGTCTCAGTAATGCGCGCGCCAAATACCTACACCAGAGAAGATATTGTTGAGATAAACTGCCACGGCGGGATGTCGCCTCTGAGAGATGTGCTTGAGCTTGCAGTTAAAAACGGGGCAAGGCTTGCTGAACCCGGAGAGTTCACAAAAAGGGCCTTCTTAAACGGAAGGCTGGACCTGAGTGAGGCAGAGGCAGTGCTGGACCTCATAAGGGCAAAGACGGATGAGTCGCACAGGATTGCGCTTGAACAACTGAGAGGAAAACTCTCTGAAAAGATTCTGAATCTCCGGGAACAGCTTACAAATCTCTGCGTCTTCATTGAGGCTTATATAGATTTTCCGGAAGAGGATATAGGGCTTGGTTCAAGGAAAGAGACTATTGAATCAGCGGCGGCAATCCTGAAAGAGCTTGAGTTGCTTTTAAAAAGTTACGATGAAGGCAGGTTTTTCAGGGAGGGGCTTGCAGCGACAATCGTGGGAAAGCCTAATGTCGGAAAGTCTTCGCTCCTTAATGCGCTTCTTCAGAAAGACCGGGCGATTGTTACGGATACCCCCGGCACAACAAGGGATACCATTGAAGAATATCTGAATATCAACGGCCTGCCGCTCCGCATAATTGACACAGCAGGGATAAGAGAATCGCATGACATGGCAGAAAAAGAAGGAGTTAAAAGAAGCATCAGTGCCATGGAAGATGCGGATTTGGTAATAGCGGTTATTGACGGCAGTGAGCCGCTGAAAGATGAAGACATTGA
>MNVK01000002.1 GCA_001871685.1 Nitrospirae bacterium CG1_02_44_142 | reverse complement strand
TGCTTTATATCTATTGACTCTCCGTCCATCTATTTCCCCTTGTCAGACTAAAACAGCATATGTTATCAAAATACTTTACCGCTGTATGTTAGCAAAAATATGCGGCCTTTATTTCTCTTCCGACTTGCCAATCAATCCCTTTGCATCTTTTTCTTCCAGTTCCAGTTTCGGAGATACCTTTTCCCCTATACAGTCAATCGTGGGCATAGTTATTCAATTTCCTTATCTCTCCGGAACCCGATTTTACTTTTTTTCTTGGCGTCCTTTTAACGTCTTTTATTTTTTCACCACTTCCCAGTAACCGCCCTTATCCGGGCCGATACGTTTGATAAAACCTCTCTTTTTTAGCTTTTCCAGATTGTATTCAACAGTTTTTTTAGTAAGGCTTCCCTGAGAAACCATTTCATTTTTGCTTATATATGGATTATTTGCTATCAAAACATAAATTACTTTTTCATTAACAGATAACTTTTCTACACCCTTTTCTACCCCCTTTTCTACCCCCTCTTCGCCCAACTTTTCAAATCTTTTTTTGTCTTCATAATAACTTTTACGCTTAAAAGTTGTGATAAACTTAGTCCCTACTTCACTGAATTCGGCATCAGGTTCTTTGGAGAGTATCAGTTTGATTCCGCGTCCCCACTTCTCTATAAAATGAACACGGTGGAGCATTTCAGCAATCAGTTCGTTTCTTCTTTCCGAAACCATCATTGTCCTGATAGTTTCTATGGTCAGACCGCCGTAAAGGAGCCCCGGACTCCTTATTTCAACCCGGTCTTTGAAAACAGCAATATTAACAGAATCAAACTCCCGATAGTCCCTATGGCAGAAGGCATTGATTATTGCTTCTCTGAAAGCCGCCTTGTCAATTTCAGGCACATCTACCCTTCTTAAACCTTCCAGCTTCATGCCGATATGAATATTTTTCAGGATGTATCCCTCTGCTTTTTCAATCAGGTAAAAGAGGTCTCCTTCAAAATCCTGCATATCAATGGTAAACGATGTGTCTGTTGTGCCGAAGACAGCACATCTGAGGCGGGCATTGGGAAAAAATGACTGCGGTTTTTTGGCAAATAAGATTGCGGCTGTATTGAGGAGCTTACCGTCAGACATGAGCCTTAATTTTTCAAAGGCATTGCGCACAGTGTCATATTTCAGCCCTGAGCCTTGCAAAAAAGATTTAACTTTCTTTGCGCTTATGTCTGTAATCTTTGCTTCTTTGCAGATTTCGGTATCCCATCTTAATTTATCCTTATTCTTTCCGAGAATCAGCTTTTCAAGTTCTTTGGCGCTTAATTGACGGTCTTCATCCGCCACCCTTATATATGCCCTGCCATAAGCAAAATACGGAATATCGTTGCCCTTAAACCAGATTTTGATGCATGCTTTGCCGTCTATTTCAATACGGTTTATATGAGGATAGATTTTGGGTTCAATATGGTCTGCAATGGATTTTGATACATCACGGATTGTTTTTTCTATTATGTTCTGACCAGTAACAATACCATTGTTTTTAATTCCAAAAAATAATTCTCCGTGTTGATGTTTATTGAGAATTGAGGCTATAGATATATTTGCCTCTTTAATTTCAGAAGTGGTTTTCTTTAGCTCCAATGTTTCGGATTCAATAAATTTCATATTTCTTTCACTGCTCATATCGTCTTAAAATCTATCCCTGCATCACGCATCTGCAGGACTGTATTGGTTTTGAGCTGGTCGTTGCCTCTGAACAGGCTGTCCAGAGTAATGACCTTTTGCGGCTTTGCGACGATGATTTGCTCTATCAGTTTTTCATTCAGTGCATCCAGGGCAATGATGAGTTCGTTATCATTGATGCTGTAATAGCTTATAAGCTCCCCTCCTTGATAAGGAGGGGCAGGGGTGGTGGATGATTTTAATTCTGGTTTACCACCCCCGCCTTCGGCGACCCCTCCTAAAATAGGCGGGGAACTAATGGTTATGTATTCCAATTTACTGGTAAGTTCATACCCAGACTTGAGCATTAGCTCATACAGCATATTTTCTTTTTCGGCATCGGGCTTGATGGGGTTAGTGAAGGCATCAAGCTGCACCGCCAGTTTTTCTTCGCTGTCTATTTCAGCGCCTCTCCAGATTTTGAAACTGGAGGGAGAAAGTTTGAATACCTTGAATCCTACCTCACCCCCAGCCCCCTCTCCTGAAGGCGAGGGGGAAAGAGGTTGCAAAACTTCGGAAACTTTCTTCACCACTTCAGTTAAATTGCTCAATATTTCTTCGTTAGTAAATCGTATTACTTTTACCCCGAAGTCATTTATTACTTGTGTTCTGGCTTTATCATATGTCTTTTGGTCCGCCTTATTATGGTAGCCGCCGTCAACTTCGATTATTAGGCCGGCCTCATGACAATAGAAGTCTGCAATAAACTGTCCGATGGGATGCTGGCGCCTGAATTTACAATTCCCTACTTGCTTATTCCTTAGAGCCTGCCAAAGCAATTCTTCCGCTTCCGTTTTTTCTTTTCTCATATTCCGTGCGTTTCCAAACAGAGCGGGTCCTGCCCCTTTAAATAATTCATGCGCATGAGAGGGGAGATGAGGTAGGATTCTTCCAGCACGGGTTTCAAGGTGGCGGTGGTGGGCTGCTGTAATATTTTAAAGGCATCACTCTTGCCTGCCCAATTTAATAGATAGCGCTCGTTGGCAAAGTTAATATCATCGCCAAAAGCAGCCTTCAGCTTTTCCCAATCTAATTGGCCCTCGGCAAAGAGTTCAGGAAAAAGCTCCTTCAGCTTTTGCAGTTTTACGTGCTTAATATCTATTGACTCTCCGCCCATCTGCTTCCCCTCAAAATCCCATAGCAAGTAAATGTAACATTTCCCAATTATTTTACAACAAGACAGGGAAAAAGATATTGAATATTCCGCCGTGCCTGAATAGCGAAATACTTCTGAGCATTGGCGATTTCTGGCTTGCGGGGATCACCGTTCTGTGCAATCAGATAACATGCAAAGCGGGACAGGTGATAATCATTAACCGTTTGCACTGCACCTTTGCCGCCCTCTATCGGTTTGCCGGCGCCGGCAAAGTGATAGGAAGGCTCATTTCCTGATTGTTTACATGAGGTTAGAGCCCTTTGAATTGCATCTTCAAATCGCCTCCATTGCGTATATCCTAAAAGAGGCTGAATTTCTCGGGCGCTCCAATATTCTGCTCCATATTCATTTACTTTTTTCAGGTCTTCAAAAGGCTTGCTTCCCATTGGCGCTAAATTTTTATCTGACATGTCCCCTCCTGAAATAAGCCGCCAATAATATTATAAGTTATCCCGCCTCATTTCTTAGATACCTCTCAATCTCCTTTATCGCCCTTTCAACTGCTCCGGCTTTTTCATTATACAATTCCTTAGCCTTATCTCCCATAGCCTTCCTTTTCTCTGCGGATTGAAGCAGTTCTTTTAGTTTTTCGCAGAGCGCTGGACTGTCAGTCTCTATTGCGGCGCCCTTTTCATAGAACTCTTTCGCAAAAGGGAAATTCTCCATGTGCGGACCGCATATTATCGGCTTTCCCCAGAAGGCAGGCTCAAGAAGGTTCTGTCCGCCGCGCTCTATGAAACTTCCGCCTATCACAGCGACATCCGATGCGCCGTAAACTGATGCAAGCTCGCCGACTGCGTCAAGGATAATAACAAGTCCACCCCTCCTATCCTCCCCTTGGTAAGGGGAGGAGTAAGGTGGGGTAAGGTGAGACCTCTTTACATATTCAAGCCCTTTTTCCTTAACAAGCTCTTCCACCTCTTTAAATCTTTCCGGATGACGGGGCGCGACAATCAGGGTTAAATCAGGGAAGTCTTTTTTCAGCTCAATATAGGAAGAGACAAGCAATTCTTCTTCGCCTCTGTGCGTGCTGCCTGCAATTATAACAGGATGGGAAACCAGTTTAGTCCACTCCTGAATATTCAAAGAAGGCGCGGCGTCAAATTTAAAACTGCCGAGAACTCTTACCTTATCCTCTGAAGCTCCAAGTTCTTTAATCCTTTCTGCATACACAGCGTCCTGCATACCGAAAAGGTCCACACCTTCAATAATGCCGCGCATGAAAAATTTTATCTTTTTATATCCCTTAAATGAATCGTCCGATATCCTGCCGTTCATTACAACTGAAGGGATACCTCGCTTTTTTAATGCCGTAAACAAATTGGGCCAGAGTTCTGTTTCCATTGTGATAAAGAGATTTGGCTGCGCATTTTTAAAAGTCCTTTTAAGTATAAAGTTAATATCAAAGGGGAGGTATATCACGTTTGTCCCGTCAGGGGCTTTTTCCAGCGCTACTTTTTGCCCGGTGTCAGTGATTGTTGAGAGAAGCAAGTTGACTGAAGGGTATCTGTCTTTGAGTCTTTGCAATAACGGCAGTGATGCTATGACCTCGCCCACAGAGACTGCGTGAATCCAGATAATCCCCCTTCGCCCCCCACATTCAAATCCCCCCATCCCCCCTTTACTAAAAGGGGGTGAGGAGGGATTAACGGAGGGCTGGAGGGATTTGAATGTTCGGAGTTCGTAGTTTATAAATCCAAATTTCTCTTTAAGCCATCTCTGCCTGAGGCCTTTTGGCCTTTTCCTGTACTGGAAGGGCAGCAGGAATATTAAGACAATAAAATATAAAAAGCTATATATCAGCCTTAGAATCATCTCTACCATGGGTCGTATACGAGCCCTCGGCAAACTGAAGGTCATAGAGTTTTTTATAAAGGCCATTTGCAGTTAAAAGTTCATCGTGCGTTCCTGATTCAACAATCTGTCCCTTGTCAAATACTATTATCCTGTCTGCGCTTCTCACGGTAGAGAGCCTGTGGGCAATAACAAATGTAGTCCTGCCCTCCATCAGCGTTTCAAGCGCCTTCTGAACCATCATCTCCGACGCAGTATCAAGAGACGAGGTTGCTTCATCAAGAACGAGTATTGGAGGATTTTTAAGCACGGCCCTTGCTATTGAGAGCCTCTGCTTCTGCCCTCCTGAAAGCCTTATCCCCCCTTCTCCTATAACTGTGTCATAGCCCAAAGGCAGTTCAAGTATAAAATCATGGGCAAATGCCGCCTTTGCCGCGCTCACTATCTCCTGTTCTGCCGCCCCTTTTCTGCCGTATGCTATATTTGCGCGGACTGTATCATTAAAGAGTATTATATCCTGACTCACAATGCCGATTAGCTGTCTTAACGACTGAAGCGTTACTTCCGAGATATTCACTCCGTCTATGCGGATTGCGCCGCCTGAGGGGCTGTAAAACCTGGACAGGAGGTCAACAAAGGTTGTCTTGCCTGCCCCGCTTTTGCCGACAAGAGCGGTAATCTCCCCTTTTCTTACTCTGACATTAATATTTTCCAGAGCGTCTTCTTTTGTGTTCTCATATCCGAAAGAAACATTATCAAAGACTATCCCCTCATTTATTCCGCTTAGCTGTATTTCCCCTCCTGATTCTTTCTCTTCTTCAAGCAGTCTATCTATTCTCTCCAGAGGAGCCTTTGCCTGCTGAAGCGTATTATGAACGGTTACAAGCCTTCTTGCAGGCGTATATATCATAAATATTGCCGTAAGAAATGAGAAAAAATCTCCGGCGGTTATTGCCTTGCTTATAACAAGGCTGCCGCCGTACAGGAACACAAAGGCGATTCCAAGCCCTCCGACAAATTCCATTATGATAGACGTGGCCTCCACTATCCTCGTGGACCTCATCAGTTCCCTGTAATAGTCCTGATTTTTATTTCTGAAGCGCGCCACCTCATCGGCTCCCCTCTGAAATGACTTTATAATTTTGATGCCTGAATAGCTTTCAGCTATCATCTCGGTTATCCCTGAGATTTTTTCCTGCGCCCTCATGCCGACTTTTTTGAGCCTCTTACCCAGCCTTGAGACAGCATAGAGCGCCAGAGGCAGAACAATGACTGCTATCAATGTCAGGTCCCACCGCATAGACATAGCAACGCTGATAAGCACAATGATGGTGCAGGTTTCAACAAATAGGTCTTTAATTGTATAGGCAAGCAGTCCCTGAACTGCGCCGGCGTCATTTATTATTCTTGATATTACTGCTCCGGTAGAGTCTTTCCCGAAAAAACTCATAGGCAAGGCTGTCACATGGCGATAAAGGTCGTCTCTGATGTCCCTGACTATCTTTGCGCCCACAGACCTCATAAGGTAGGACTGAAAAAAAGAAAAAACACCCTTTAACAAAAAGACTGCAAATATTGCCAGCGCAATCAGCCGAAGGGTGCCGGCGTCCCTTCCAACAAGCGCCTTGTCAACTGCAGGTTTTGCAAGCCAGGCGAGAGAACCGTTAAATCCAGCCACAACCAGGCTGCATACTCCTGCAACCGCAATCCTCCCCCAGTAAGGCCTTGCAAGGTTTAAAATTTTCTTGATGCCTTTCATACTGTCATCCCTGCCTGTGCCGGCTCGGCAGACAGGTCAGAGGCCATTTCCGCCACTCTCTCGGACGGCCTTCTGTCTCTAAACATTTCTTTTGCTGCTCTAAACCGGTTTATCATCTGTTCTCTGTAATCCTTATTCAGCATAATTTTTTTCAGTTCTCTCAAAATATTTTTTGCGCCGGCCTGAGACTGAAGAAGTTCCTTTACCACTTCTCTGCCTGAAACCAGGTTTATAAGCGATATATATTTTACATTAACTAAAAGCCTGCCGATAAAATACGAAAGCGGAGAGAGTTTATATACCACAACCATCGGCGTCTCAAGGAATGCAGCCTGCAGCGTGGCTGTGCCCGATGCAATTACAGCCATATCAGCTACGGAGAGCGCCTTCACCGCATTCTCTTTTTTAACTGTTACTCCCTCATCTCTGAGAATTCCGATATAGTTTTGATATTTATCCATATCCGCATTAGGAGCAAACGGCATTATGAACCGACAGTTATAATCAGGAAATTCCGCCTTAAAATCTCTCACCACATCTATCATAACAGGCAAAAGACTCTTTAGCTCATGCGGCCTGCTGCCCGGAAGCAGGGCAATAACAGGGGAGTCTGTATCTAACCCGAAAGTTTTCCGCAGGCCGGCCTTGTCTTCTGTCATAGATTCTATCTCTTCAAGGACGGGATGCCCCACAAACTCGCACTGAACGCCTGCGCCTCTGTAAAGCTCTTCTTCAAAAGGCAGGATTACTGCAATCCTGTCTGACGCCTCTGCGATTGTCCTTACTCGGCCCTTACGCCAGGCCCACACTTGAGGGCTTACATAATACAGAACCTTTATGCCTTTCTTTTTGGCAGCCTTTGCCAGCCTGATATTAAAGTCAGGATAATCTATTAGCACCACTACGCTCGGAGAAAATCTCTCCAGAGCGTCTACGGCTTTTTTGAAGGTTGCTTTAACCGCCTTATAAGCGGCAAGCGCCTCCGAGATGCCGAATGAACTCGCTATGCCTGAAACCATTTCCACGCCAGCAGCTTTCATCCTCTCTCCGCCGATGCCTATTATGCGCGTGTCAGGACATTTTGTTTTAAGCGCCGTTGCGAGAAGCGAACCGTATAACTCACCCGAACTTTCACCGCTGACTATCATGACAGTATTCATAACCGTTGGAATTTTTTAAACAGCGCCCTTTATTATCTCCGCAATTCTTTTTACCGTCTCTTCCTCAAGCCCGGGATACATCGGCAGGGAAAGGACTTCTCCTGCTGCCCTTTCAGTAACAGGAAAATCGCCTTCCTTATAACCAAGAAATCTTAGAGCCTCCTGCAGGTGAAGCGGAATCGGATAATAAACAACTGATGCAATGCCCGCTGCCTTTAATTTTTCCCGAATAACCTCTCTCTTTGGAGTCATTATTGTGTACTGATGATACACATGATAAAAACCCTCTTGCTCTGAGGGGCATTTTACAGCGCCTGACAGAAGCTCTGTGTAAAGCGCCGCCTTCTGCCTTCTTTTCCTGTTGTATTCATCAATCCGCTTAAATTTCACAAGCAGTATTCCAGCCTGTATTTCATCCAGCCTGCTGTTGAACCCGATTATCTCGTGCCTGTATGCTCCTTTAGAGCCGTGATTCCTGAGTTTCTTTACCTTGTCAGCAACAGTTAGGTCATTAAGCGTAATTATGCCTCCGTCGCCGTAGGCGCCAAGATTTTTGCTCGGATAAAAACTGAAACAGCCGGCGTCTCCAAAACTCCCGGCTCTTTTGCCATTTATAGAGCTGCCAAATGCCTGTGCGCAGTCTTCAACTACTCTGAGATTATGCTTCTTTGCGAGCTTTTGAATCGCATCCATATCAGCAGGGCGCCCGAATATATGCACCGGGACAATAGCCCTGGTTTTTGAAGTAATCTTTTTTTCTATCAAACTAGCGTCTATATTCAATGTCCCGGGCTCTATATCAACAAATACCGGGATTGCGCCTGTGTAGAGTATGGCCTCGGCAGTGGCAAAAAAAGTGAACGGCGTTGTAATCACCTCGTCTCCTTCTCCTATGCCAAGCGCATCAAGGCTCAGGTGAAGCGCATCCGTGCCCGAAGCAACGCCTATTGCAGAAGAGACATTGTGATAATCCGCAATCTTTTTTTCAAATTCAGCGACCTTCGGGCCGAGGATATACTGCGAACTCTCCAGTATCTCTGCAAGCATATCAAAAACCTCTTTTTTAATCTCTGCAAATTCCTTCTTCAGGTCTATCATTGGAACCATTCTTATCTCCCCAACCCCTTTTTTATTTTCTCTGTTATGTCAAGCGCCACCTTCAGCGCATTCCTGCCCTCTATGCCTGAAACCATCGGCCTTCTCCTGCCTTTCACACACCTGATAAAATCAATGAGTTCTTCTTTCAACGGCTCTTTTTTCTCAGGGCGTATTATATCAGATGATATGCTGTCTCCCTTTTTAGAGTAAACCCTTATCTCATGGGTCTGATAATCAACATGAATGAATGAGTCTTTCTGAAAAATCTTAAGCCTCCTCTTTTTTTCAGGAGATAGCCGGCTTGCCGTTGCCGCAGATGCGCATCCGTTCTCAAACTCAAGCCATACCTTTGCAACGTCTATCTTGTCCGTCAGCATGCTTGCGCCTCTTGCCCTAATCTCCTTAACAGGAGAAGCCGCAAAACCGAGCATAATATCTATATCATGTATCATAAGGTCCAGCGTTATATCTATATCCGCGCTTCTTCCTGTAAAAGGCGACACCCTCTCAGACTCAAAGAACCAAGGCTTTTTTATCAGTCCTGATACAGCGACGACAGCAGGATTATATCTCTCAACATGCCCGACCTGAAGTATGCAGTTCTTTTTCCCCGCTTCGCTTATAAGTTCATCCGCTTCAGCCACGCTTGCGGTTATCGGCTTCTCTATCAGAAGGTCTTTCCCTGCCTTTATGCAGTCCAGCGCTATTTTGTGGTGCGAAATTGTTGGAGTAACAATGCTCACGGCGTCAAGCTCATTAATAATAGCTTTGTAGTCGGAATATGCCTTGCAGTTATATTTAGCCGCAAGGACTTTTGCCTTTTCTTCATCAATATCAACGAGAGCTATCAGCTCTGCATCTTCTATCTCTGAATATATCCTGGCATGATGCTGTCCCAGATAGCCTGTTCCTATTACACCTACCTTAACCAACGCAAAAATCTCCCTATTTTGAAGTCAGACCTTTTTACCCGAAATAAGTTTGTCTGATATTTTGCACTAAACAGAGATTTTAGGGCAAGTTTTTGGGATATGTGTTTTTTGAGAATAGAGGATTAAGACAAGATTATAAAAATGGTTAAATGTGGTAAAATAGCCTCAATAACGGAGGTGTTTATGAATATATCCATAAGAATTGAGATATTCAAAGAAGGAGACCTATACGTCGCCTTATCCCCTGAATTAAACGTCTCCAGCTTTGGCGAGACCATTGAAGACGCAAAAAATTCCCTCAAAGAAGCCGTTGAGGCATTTATAGAAGGGTGTCAGGAGATGGGAACGCTGGAAGATGTTCTGGAAGAATCAGGTTTTTCCAAAATCAATAATTCATGGGAATCAAGAAAACCTTTAACTGAAGAAGATCTCGCCCTCGCTGTTTAAGCATAATGCCTGAGCATAAAATCACGCCTACAAAATTCCGGGGACACCACAAAATTCCGGGGACACCATACTTAAATAAGCGTGGGACAGAAATAAACGGGACATGCACATTTTTCATCTGCTGCGGGAAGCCGTGAAACGTGTTGGCTGGTAAGAGGTCTAAAATTAATTGCCAATCATCAGCCCGTTAAATATGATAAAATGAAGATAACTTAGCAAGAGGAGGCAAGCGATGGGAAGGATAACAACAAACAGAGAGATACTTGGCGGAAAACCGGTTATAAAAGGCACAAGGATATCGGTTGAATTTATTCTCGAACTTCTCTCTTCCGGGGTTACCGAGGATGAGATACTGCAGGACTATCCGCATCTGACAAAAGATGATATTCGCGCCTGTCTTGAATATGCCGCACACTCGCTTAAGAATGAGATATTTGTTGAACTGGAAACTGCTTAATGAAATTCAATTCCGTAAAGATTTTAGCGGATGAGAATATTTCACCGAGAATTTTATCCTTTCTGAGAGCTAAAGGCATTGATGCGGCTGATGTAAAGGAAAAAGGATGGCAGGGCAGCAATGATAGGTATATTTTGGATATGGCATACGCGGATGAACGATTTGTTTTGACCCATGATTCTGACTTCGGAACTTTAGCCATAAACGAAGGTGCGCCATGTTACGGCATTATCCATATAAGATTAAAAAATCTAAAGGCAGAGAATGTCTGCGGTGTACTTGAGAAACTTTTAAAGATTGATATAGAAATTGCCAAGGGGTCAATAGTTGTTGTTGAGGATGCACGAGTAAGAGTTCGTTCCGTTATATGACCTCCACCAGAAGCATTGCCCTTATCGAATAAATCCGCCATGCACATTTTTCATCTGCTGCGGGAAGCCGGAAAGCCTTAACGCTTCGTTAGTTATGTTATAATCCAAGCAGGGAGGTGTCCCATGCAGACAATATCCATTAAGAGCAGTTCTTCGGAGAAAATTATACCTTTGCTGACCAACGCTTTGGACAGGGAAAAACGCATCATCGCGGGCAGCCTGAAAAAGACAAGTGAAAAAATAGATTCATTGGCAAAGTCCCTTTCTGTTGATATTGATAAGCTTGCGGCAGGTGAGGTGGAACATACCGAAGCAAACGATATGAAACTTGTAGGGCTTGAAGGAGAACTGAAAATTCTAAGGCATCTTGAGGATGAACTTAAGGAAATTGAATCCCTTGAGATATGCAGATAAAGGATTATCTCTATGAATTCTTCAGTAAGGTTGCGGCAAATCCTTATTTAGAATCACAAAACATTTCTTTTGAAGAACGCCCGCCTGATGCCGCATATATCACGGGAATCATTACTTTTATCAACGGTACAAGATTGCATATCAAGGAATTTCTTGTCTTTAAATCAAACGCTGTAAATATTTTGATGTATGGATATAACTACTTATCTGAAGATGACAGGCTGATATTTAGGTATGATAATGCTTCAGACCCAAAAGCCAGAGAAGTCTCCACTTATCCAGGACATAAGCATACACCTTTCATAATGATATAATACTTTATATGAAATCAGGATATGAAACCAGGATATGAAACTCGGCATATTCGGCGGGACCTTTAATCCAATCCACTACGGGCATCTCAGGGCAGCGGAAGAGGTTAAGGAAAAACTCCGCCTTGACAGGATTATCTTTGTGCCGTCAGGCAGCCCTCCGCTCAAGGACAAAGAGCTTGCCGATGCGAAGCACAGATACAGGATGGTGCGGCTTGCCGCATCTAAAAACCGCTCCTTTACTGTTTCTAATATTGAATACAAAAATAAGTCCAAATCTTATTCCGTAGATACCGTTGAAAAGCTGCGCCGCACTTATCCGGGCGCAAGACTTTATTTTATAGCCGGCATTGACGCCTTTATTGACGTCCCTAACTGGCGGCAGTCCGAGAGGCTTGTCAGCCTGGCGGATTTTATAGTCGTCTCAAGGCCGGCTTTTAAATTCACAGGCCTTGCCTCCTCACCTTATCTGAGGATAAATAAGAACATTCTTAAACAGCTTGATGACGCAAAAATTCAAACCTGCAAAACAAAACTCAAGAGCGGCAGGGATATCATAATGCTGCATATCACGCCGGTTGAAATATCGGCAACGAGCATCAGAAAACTGATAAATCTCAGGAAAAGCATAAAATACCTATTGCCAGAAGAAGTTGAATCCTATATAATTACTCATAAGATTTATAAAGTTAAGAGTTGAGAGTTAAGAACTTTTAATTTTTCACTTCTAACTTTTAACTTCAATATGGAAAGGAGGATAATCCTTTAATAAAAAGTAAAGCCAAAGCCCTTGCAGCAGCTAAGATAGCAACGGGTAAGAAAGCCGTTGATGTATGCGTCCTTGAGTTGAAAGGCGTGTCCATTATTGCGGATTATTTCATTATCTGCTCAGGAGAAAGCACAACACAGGTCAGGGCAATTGCTGAGGCAATAGAGGAGAGCTTTTCAAAGAAAGGCATTCGTCCCCTCGGAATTGAAGGACTGAAGAATAGCCGCTGGGTGTTAATGGACTACGGAGATGTTATTATCCATATATTTGAAGAAGAAACAAGGGCGTACTATCAGCTTGAAAAACTCTGGCTTGATGCGCCGGCAATACAGATAGAAGAAAAGGGTCATAACTGATAAATGGGGAAACTTGCAATATTTATATTCGTTATTTTTCTTGCCGGGCTTGCGCTCTTTGCCATTGACAACAAAGAGATTACAACAATCAAGATACCTTTTGACGATATATACGAGGTTCCCAAGATAGCGCTGATACTCCTTTCAAGCGTTGCAGGCGCGCTTGCAATGCTCATTGCCTTTACGATAAGGGACACAAAACGCTTTATTGATAACCTCCGGCATCAGCGCAAACAGAAAAAAGAAGCCAGGGTTCAGGAGATGTATTCAAAGGCGCTGAATGCGCTTCTTGCACACAATGAGGATGAGGCAAAGGAATCGCTTGAAGACGTCCTTGCGGAAGAGCCGAAACATCTTGCGGCGCTGCTGAGGCTTGGCGACATTGCATCCGGCGAAGAGGACTATCAAAAAGCGGTAAACTTTTATAATAAGGCATTTGCTTCCAGCCAACAGAACCCTGAGGTGCTGTTCTCGCTTGAAAGCCTGATGGAAAAAACAGGCAGGTGGGCTGAGGCGCTGAACTATATAGAGAAAATCCTGGATATAGACGCTGACAATCTCAGCGCCCTTTATAAAAAGAGGGCTATCCTTGAAAGGGATGAAAAATGGGATGAACTTGTTGACGTGCAGAAGACAATATTGAAGCATGAACATACAGAAAAAGACCGGCAGAGAGAGCAGATGAACCTGCTTGGGTATAAATATGAATACGGCCGCTACAGCCTTGAGCGCGGGGATATTGAACGGGCAAAAAAGCTCTTCAAGACACTGCTCAGAATGGATGCTAATTTTGTGCCTGCATATATCGGACTTGCAGAGGCAATGCTCAGGGAAGGCGAGGCAGAAGACGCCGGAGACTTTCTTGAGAAAAGCTATGAGCAGACGTCATCCCTGATAATCCTGGCCAGGCTTGAAGATTTGCTCATAAGCATGGGGGAGCCTTCAAGGCTCATAAGGCTTTATGAAAACAGCCTGTCAAAGAATCCTCAGAATCATGCGCTGAGATTTCTCCTCGGTAAACTCTATTACAGGCTTGAGATGATAGACGATGCATTTGAAACATTTTCTTATGTTGACGCAAGCGGTATGGCGTCTCCTGAACTTTACCAGATAATGGGCGACCTGTATCTCAGGCGCAATCAATGCGACAAGGCTGCAGAAGAATTTAAAAAAGCTGTGGATATGAAAATAGCGTTCCGGCTCCCGTACTGGTGTTCAGCCTGCGGCTATTCATCACAGGAGTGGTCCGGCAGGTGTCCGAGCTGCAATAACTGGAATACATATGCGTTCAAACTTCATGGAACAAGCAAAATTTAAGAAGAGCGCTGTAGTTTTAGATACAAGCCTTTTTGTAAATCCTGATGTTCGCGAGAGCTTCGGCAGGACGCCAACAGAGGCGCTTGATAACTTCCTGCTTTTAGCGTCTCAGATTCCCCATCTGGAGTTCTATATGCCGCCGTCTATATTTGAGGAACTCCTTAATTTCATAGAACCTGAAAAAATATCAGGAGACCTGCTCGTGGTTCTTCAGCAAAAACCTCCCAAGAAACATGAGCTTACATGCCCTGCATTTCTGCTGTACGAATTGATAGAAGACATGAGAGAGAGGATTAATAAGGGGCTCCGGGTGGCAGAGAAGGCTGTGAGAGGTGTTTCAAAAGCAGGCGAAGAAGATATTATTAAGGACATGAGGAGAAAATACAGGGAGGCTTTGAGAGAGGGGATTATTGACAGCAAGGAGGATGTGGACCTTATTCTGCTTGCACGGGAGCTTGATGCGCTGCTTGTAACAGCGGACCAGGGGATAATAAAATGGGCTGAGAAATTAGGGATTAAATGGCTGATATCTTCCAAGTTTAAAGAATACCTTCAAAGTTCCATCAAAAAAGCTGAGATGTCGGCAGCGCACTAAGCCGGGAATTTTTGCAGGGCACCGCATCTGTCTTTCGGCAATATTAAACTATCTTTTTTTAAGTGCAGGCATTGTGCTATATAGCAAGCTGTTATCTATCCCATGCGGTGGCTATCCGCTCCACTTTGTGTCGTCTTCCCGAGCAGCTCGGGACAGACCCGTGAATCTTGCCTCAATCCAGCCGCAGCACCCTGATAGTTTATAATGTTTTATTTCCCGATGCAGAAATCGCTGAATATCCTGTTGAGAATATCATCCGTTGTTACAGCGCCCACAATCTCTCCGAGCCTGTCAAGCGCATCCCTGAATTCAATTGCAATTATCTCAAGCGGCTTGCCGGTTTCAATTGAGTTAATCCCCTCCTTTAGAGAATCATAAGCAGCCTGAATTGCAATCTTATGCCTGATGTTTGTAATGATAATACCTTCTCTCTGTTCTTTCCAGTTTTTAACAGAAGATTGGAGGATAGTGTCTTTCAGTTCCTCTATCCCATCTCCTTTTGCCGCAGAGATATTTATCATGTGTGAAGAGTAAGAACTGAGAGCGGAATTAACTGCTGCTCTTCTGCGCTTCTGCTCTTCT
>MNVK01000077.1 GCA_001871685.1 Nitrospirae bacterium CG1_02_44_142 | reverse complement strand
GATTGATTACTCCGCTGAAACTTTCTCCTGAACCTATCGGTATCTGAAGCGGAACGCCTTCTGTGCCAAAGGATTGGACCAGTTCATCCAGGGCGCCATGGAAGTTGGCTGATTCTTTATCCATCTTATTTATAAAAACTATTCTCGGGATTTCATATTCACAGGCGTATTTCCAGACCTTCTCTGTTTCTGCCTTAACGCCTGATACGGCGCTGACTATAACGACTGCTCCGTCAACAGCCTTGAGGCTTCCTCTGGTGTCTTCTACAAAATTTATGAAGCCCGGCGTGTCAATCAGGTTTATGCGGCAGCCGTTCCAGCTGCAAAAGCCGAACGAGGATGTGATGGTTATCTTTCTTGATATTTCTTCAGGCTCGAAGTCAGTTGTTGTATTGCCTTCTTCAATTCTGCCGAGTCTGTCAATAGAGCCTGAATTAAAAAGCATTGCCTCGGTCAGAGACGTTTTTCCCGCGCCTCCATGCGCAATTACAGCTACGTTCCTGATTTTGTTAACGTCAAGATTAGCCATAAAACCCCTCCTATATTAAAATCAAAATTCAAGATTCAAGATTCAAGATTCAAAAATCAGGTATATTAAATTTTAAATATTGAATGTTGAATTTTACTCAAGTATTTCTTCTATAACAGGCTTTGTCTCTGTTTTTTTATCCGCTGTCAGGCTCCAGAGCTTGACGCCTAAAAAAGAAATCAGGAATAAACCGAAACCGAATATTGCTGACAGTATGTCGGGGTTTGTATCTTTAAACTGACTGCTGAAAATTTCTTTTCCGAGGACCGCGCCTGTAATCAAAGCTATTGCAGGAATGCCGTAAACGAGCATGGAACCCTTGAGATATGTGTATGACTTTATGACAACCCTGACCCTCTGCCCTGCCTTTGCGCCCGCCTTGTTCAAGGCGTCAATCTCCATGGACTGCTCTTCAGGCTTGCAGGCGCCAGCGGTGCATCCTTCACACCCGCTCTTTTTCGGAACAGAGACCTTTGCGAAAGCCCCCGCTGTGCTTTTTACTATCCCGATTTCATCCATAACAGTAGCATTTTAACATAAGGGATTTTGAAAAGTCTCGGAACACGCGCAAAATTTTACCCTGTTAGAAAGCCGTATCCATTCTAACGGGGTTTATTTATAGGCAAGCTTAATAAAATGCTCCAGACTTTTTTTAAATCTCAGCAGTTCCGTTGATGGAGGAGACTGTGCAATGGACTGCTTGGACGCCTTCAGGAGAGCGCTCTTTTTAATGTTGAATTTCTTTATAAGGAAAACAGCATCAGCGATGTCCTTATCTCTAAATACCCTGAGTTTTGAAATTATCAGGTCTACCGGCGACAGCAAAAATATTTTAATGCTCTTTGTCTGCACGAGGTTGAAGGGCACTGCACGACCCCTGTAACCTTCAGGAATATCTACCATGCTCCATCTTGAAATATCCGCAGTTAATTCAGAGGGAAATCTGATATTTTTTTTGAGTTTTTCTATTATTTTGAAGTCAGCATCTACTTCTGCATCAATATCAAGCGTGGACCTTTCTTCAAGACCATATGCGATAGCAGCAAGGCCGCCGCAGAGTATAATCCGCAGATTTTTAACACCGGCTTTATGAGCAGCCCTGTCAATGGCTTGAATAACAGGCTTTAACTTGTCAGTTCCAATGCTTCTTTCCATCTTAGTTCATCCGCCCTATGGTGTTTAACAAAATTTTCAGGAAAATTTTCTGCGGAGTGAGGGAGAAAAATATTTTTCAGAATAATCTCCCTGCCCAGAAAAAGCTTTGAAAGCTCGCGGTATGTTTTGGTAAATAAAAAGGCAGTATTGTATTGGCTTATAAACAGGGGTTTATTTTTTTTATTAAGCTTTTCAAATACTGAATCCCATTTTCTCTTAGGGTTTAAGGCAATATAAATCCACAGCAGTCCGCTTGAAAGAAATCTATTTGTGAAGTCTTCAAGATTTCTGTCATTCGCATTTTGAAAATAAACTTTTTTCAGGATATTGTTTTTCATGGTTATATATTACTAAATCTGCATCTTCTTGACAATGTCAGCCATGAGGAACAATTAGTTTTTCTTGACAACCTGCCTGATGTATGAGATAGTTTTTACAGAGGTTCGGTGATTTCTATTACATTAAAAGATGGGATGGCAGATAAAGTGTTATGAAAACTAATAAGCCGACGGATAAGAAAAGCGACATTAAATTGCTGGTAGTTATTTCTTTTTTGGCATTGTTTTTTTTTAAGATTGATTTAATGACGGAATTAGGCGTAGCAGACGGCGTGTTGTATGTTGCAGTTGTGCTGCTTGCCAGGAATCTCTCTCAGCGCAGATATATAATCATCTTTGCGGCTATAAGTTCAGCGCTTACCGTTCTCGGTTTTTTCCTCTCGCCCCCCGGCGGCGAATTATGGAAGGTGTTTGCCAATCGTTTTCTTGCCATTTATGCGATATGGGTTACGGCGATACTTTTATTGCAGCACAAAAAGATAGAGATGGAACGGGAGAAAGTCGTTATAGAACTTCAAGATGCCCTTGCTAAAGTTAAGACATTGAGCGGAATGCTGCCTATCTGCGCCTCTTGCAAAAAAATACGCGATGATAAAGGTTACTGGAATCAGGTAGAAGTATATGTAAGCGAACACTCGGATGCCGAATTCAGCCACGGTCTTTGCCCTGATTGTGAAAAAAAGGCGTACGAAGAGCTTGAAAGGCTTAAAAAAAAGCTGGACCGGGGCACGCCATGATTCCTAATTGTCTTGTTTCCGTTATCTACGGGGAAGCAGTTTGCAGCAGCAATATATGTCCTGTTGCTGATTCGCATAACAGGCAGAAAGTCGGCAAAAGGTTGAGATTTTATATTTAAACTCATTAGGTATTTCACAATCATTAGTCTGTTGTCCTTTATAGTGGTGTATATAGTTTTTGGAATACTCTACCGCCATATGGCTATTGACGACCTGATGAAGCATGAGAAGAATAAAAGCGACGCCATTGCCCAATCCTTGCTGAACTCCCTTGAGCCGCAAGTCCTTCGCATTTTAAAGATGCCGGCTAAAAGCGGTGATGAATTGAGGGCTTCCTCTGAAATAGCGGAGTTTCATAAGGATGTCTTAAAGCAGCTTGGCGGTTTATCAATAGTAAAAGTAAAGTTATACAACATGGATGGTATAGCCGTATTTTCAACAGAGGCAAGCCAGATCGGCGAAGATAAAAGCCAAAACCCCGGTGTTATCTCAGCAAAACAAGGAGAGATAGCAAACCAATTAACCCGCCGTGATACCTTCAATGCCTTTGAAGGAACAATAGAGGATGTTGATATATTTGCAAGCTACATACCGATTCGTTTTAACGGGAAAATGCGTGGGGTCTTTGAGATTTACGATAATGTTACGTCGCTCATCGATAAGATTAAGAATAGACAAATAACTCACGGTATAACAGTTATGTTAATAATGGGTGTGATGTTTGTATTTCTATTTTTAGTTGTCAGGCATGCAGATAGAATAATCAAACGACAATATGCTGAACAGAAAACGCTTGCTGATTTTTTGCATGAAAACGAGAGCAAATTAAGCACCATCACCACTGTTGCGGCTGATGCCATCGTAATGATTGATGAGAATGGAAAAATTACATACTGGAATCCTGCTGCCGAAAAAATATTGGGTTTTACCGCTGACGAGGCGGTCGGAAAGGATATGCCTCTTCTTATTATTCCCCATCGGTACAGAGAGATGCATAGCAAAGCATTCAGCAGGTTTGTTGAAACAGGCCGCTTGCTAAAGTTAAGGAAAACATACGAAGCCTCTGCGCTTAAAAAAGACGGTTTGGAGATACCAGTGGAACTGTCTATTTCCGGTGTGCGTGTTAAAGACAGGTGCTATTCCGTAGGAATTATCAGGGACATCACAGAGCGCAAAGGGCTTGAGGCTCAGCTTTTCCAGTCGCAGAAGATGGAGGCAATCGGAGTGCTTGCCGGCGGTATTGCCCATGATTTCAATAATATCCTTACCGCAATTATCGGCTATGCGGGCGTAACGCAGATGAAGATGAAAGAGGACGACCCGTTGAGGCATAACATAGAGCAGGTTATTGCCTCTGCAGAGCGGGCTGCAACCCTTACTCATGGACTTCTTGCATTCAGCAGGAAGCAGGTAACCAATCCATTGCCTGTAAACCTCAATGACTTAATAAACAAGGAAGGGAAATTGCTTTCAAGGATTATTGGAGAAGACATAGAGCTTAAAACAGCGTTTTCGGAAGAGGCATTAGTTGTGCTGGCTGATTCGGGACAGCTTGAACAGGTGTTTATGAACCTTGCGACAAATGCAAGAGATGCAATGCCCGATGGAGGGCGATTGATTATAGAAACAGATAAGGTTGAGATTGATGAAAAATATATAAAGGTGCACGGGTACGGCAAACCCGGCATGTATGCGGTGGCATCCGTGTCTGATTCAGGCGCAGGAATGGACGAAGGCACAAGGCAGAAGATATTTGAGCCGTTTTTTACGACCAAAGAGTCAGGGAGAGGAACAGGGCTTGGCCTTTCAATTGTATACGGAATAATAAAACAGCATAACGGCTATATAAACTGTTACAGCGAGCCCGGCAAAGGCACTACATTCAAGATATATCTCCCGCTGACAGAAGCAGAGGTCGCAGAAATGAAACCCGTGGAACCGGCTGCACTGCTGAAGGGTACAGAGACGATTCTTCTTGCAGAGGATGAGGAGGCGGTGAGAAAACTTGCAAAGACCGTGCTTGAGGAATTTGGATATAAAGTGATAGAGGCTGTAGACGGCGAAGATGCGGCAGCCAAGTTTATGGAAAACAAGGACAGCATAGACCTTTTCTTTGCAGATGTTGTAATGCCCAAGATGAGCGGCAAAGAGGTGTATGAGATGATAAAGAAGATAAGACCCGGTATAAAAATCCTTCTTACAAGCGGGTATCCTGCCGACTTTATACATAAAGAAGAAATCATGGAGAAAGAATTAGATTTCATTGCGAAGCCTCTCTCGCCTACAGCCCTCCTGAAAAAAGTGAGGGAGGCGCTGGATAAAAAAAATGGATAGGTGAATGGGCGAAACTGCAGTTATCTAAGCTTAAGACGGTGCATCATAAGCCCTGTATATTTATTCAGAAAATTGTTTCTGGGAAGGAAAGGAAGGAGAGGTTTTTTTCTGGTTCCTAATTTGTCAAGAATGCGTTTTATCTCCTGATTATCGCCGAATGACAGGCCTTTTCTGAACGTTTCTATCGCATCCACTCTTTTTCCTGCCTTCTGATAAATCTTGCCGAGATTCAGGTAGTGAACCGGATTCACGGGTTCCTGCAGGATTGCCTCATTGCAGAGCATACACCCGTATGTAATCTTTCCCCTTTCAAGGGCTATGCACATTCCAAGGTAAGACTGTATGGAAGGCGTTTTTTTTATGTTATAAGCTTTTTCAAAAAATGCGAGCGCGGCAAGCGGCGTATTATCGTTTAAAAGGGCTATTCCTTTTTCAAAAAGTTCATCTGCAGTCATTGTCTTTAGAATACAATATTTTACTCTTCTTCCTTCAGCAGTTTGTATTCAATGCTGTCAACAAGCGCCTGCCATGACGCCTCTATAATATTCTCTGACACGCCGACAGTGCCCCATGTGCTTTTTTCATTGCCTGATTCGGCAAGCACTCTGACCCTTGCAGAGGTGCCTTTGCCTGCCGTAAGCACCCTTACTTTGTAATCGTGAAGTTTTATATCCTTTAATTCCGGATAAAACTTATCAAGGGCTTTTTTCAAGGCATTATCAAGGGCGTTCACAGGCCCCTTGCCTGTGGCGGCCGTGTGTTCGGTTTTTCCTCCGACCCTGACCATTATCGTAGCCTCGCTCAATAGGACTTCGCCTTCTTTTCTTTTTTCAACGATTACCCTGAACCCGATAAGCTCAAAGAATTTTCTGTGCAGTCCGAGCGCCTTTTTAAGAAGAAGCTCAAATGACGCCTCGGCCCCTTCAAACTGAAAGCCCTGATGTTCAAGCTCCTTCAATCTGTTTAATATGTCCTGAAGTTGCGGAGAATCCGGCTCTATGTGAATATTAAATTCCTTTGCCTTTCTGATGATGTTGCTTTTCCCTGCCAGGTCTGAGATTAAGACTCTCTGTGAGTTTCCCACAAGTTCAGGTTTTATATGCTCATATGTCTCAGGCCTTTTCATAACAGCGCTTACATGCACTCCGCCCTTATGCGCAAAGGCGCTGTCGCCGACAAATGGCTGGCGCTTAAAATGTCTCAGATTTGATATCTCGTTTACGAATCTTGAAACTTCCCTGAGCCTTTTCAGATGTGCGTCGGTTATACATTTTAATCCGAGTTTAAGATTAAGGCTCGGGATTATAGAGCAGAGATTGGCGTTTCCGCATCTTTCTCCAATGCCGTTTATGGTCCCCTGCGCCTGGGACGCGCCAAGCTCAACGGCTATTATTGAATTTGCCACCGCGCATTCGGAGTCGTTATGCGCGTGTATTCCGAGAGGAGCGACAAGTGACGAGTTGCGAGCGGCGAGTTCCTTGAAAATTCTTTCTACTTCATGCGGTAAGGTCCCGCCATTTGTGTCGCACAGCACGAGACAGTCTGCGCCTGCATCCTGTGCAGCGATGAGGCATTTCAATGCAAAGACAGGATTCTCTTTATATCCGTCAAAAAAGTGTTCTGCGTCAAAAAATACTTTCTCCGCGTATTTTTTGAGATAAGCCACTGAATTATGGATTATCTCCAGGTTTTCAGAAGGCGTTATCTTCAGGGATTCTTTTACGTGAAAGTCCCAGGTCTTTCCGAATATGGTTATTACAGGGGCTTCCGATGCAGCCAGAGCCTTTATGTTTGCGTCATCTTTGACTTTGTGTTTGGGCCTGTGTGTGCTCCCGAATGCGGCGACTGCGGAGTTTTTCAGCTTCAGTTTTTTTGACTTTTTAAAGTACTCTGCGTCTTTCGGGTTTGAACCCGGCCAGCCTCCCTCAACGTAATGCACGCCGAGTTCATCAAGTTTCTCGGTAATCCTGAGTTTGTCCTCAACAGAGAAGGCAATACCCTCTGCCTGAGAGCCGTCCCTCAGCGTTGTGTCATATATCTCAACCTTACGCATAACAAGAACTCCTCGAACAGTAGCGCAGCAGTGCAGCAGCCCGGTGGTGACTTTTGCTCTTCTGCTCTTTTGCTCTTCTGCTCTATTGCTTACGTCCCCATCTCCCAGCTCTCAAGATATTTTTTCTGCTCGGAAGTAAGCGTGTCTATCTTAATTCCGAGGGCCCTGAGTTTTAGCTTTGATATTTCAGCGTCTATTTTTTCAGGGACACTGTAAACTTTGCTTTCGAGCTTTCTGTAGTTTTTCACCATGTATTCTGCGCACAACGCCTGATTTGCAAAGCTCATGTCCATAACGGCAGATGGATGTCCCTCTGCCGCTGCCAGGTTAATAAGCCGTCCCTCTCCGAGCAGATAGACCCTTTTGCCGCCGCTGAGAGTGTATTCTTCCACGAAGTCCCTTATTATCCTTCTTGACTTTGACATTTTTCTGAGGGCGTCTATTGATATCTCAACATTGAAATGCCCTGAATTGCAGAAGATGGCTCCGTCTTTCATAATATTAAAGCATTCTCTGTATATGACATTAATGTCTCCGGTAGCCGTAACGAATATGTCGCCGATTCGCGCCGCATCTCTCATAGGCATAACCTCAAAGCCGTCCATTGTAGCTTCAAGCCCGCGGAGCGGATTTATCTCTGTGATAATTACCCTGGCTCCCATGCCCTTGGCCCTCATTGCTATGCCTTTGCCGCACCAGCCGTAGCCCGCTACAACGAATACCGAGCCGGCTATCAGCCTGTTTGTCGCACGCATTATTCCGTCCATGGAGGACTGTCCTGTGCCGTAACGGTTGTCAAACAAATATTTTGTATATGCGTCGTTCACTGCGATGATAGGGTATTTCAAAACCCCTTTTTCTGCCATGGCCCTCAGCCTTATGACCCCTGTGGTTGTCTCTTCTGTTCCGCCTAACAGGTTTTTCAGAAGTTCCTTCTTCTTTGTATGGAGCGTTGAAACAATGTCGGCTCCGTCATCCATTGTTATATTTGGCTTAAGGGACAGTGCGTCCATTATATGCCTGTAATAAGTTTTATTGTCCTCTCCTTTTATTGCAAAAACAGAAATGCCGGAGTTCTTAACGAGCGATGCGGCAACATCATCCTGTGTGCTTAAAGGATTGGATGCGCACAGATATAGCTGCGCTCCGCCTGCCTTCAGAGTTTCAGCAAGATTTGCAGTCTCAGTGGTTACATGCAGACATGCGGCAAGCCTTACCCCCTTGAGAGGTTTTTCCTTTCTGAACCGCTCTGTGATGCTCTTAAGAACAGGCATCTCTTTAGCAGCCCATTCAATTCTCAACTTGCCTTTTTGTGCGAGTTTAATATCCTTTACGTCGTGTTTTATCATTGCTCTCCTCTTCCTTGAATTTTGAATTTTGAATTATTTTTTATATTCCTGCCTCTTTTTTCAAAGTATCCGCCTTGTCTGTTTTTTCCCAGGTGAAGTCAGGGTCATTCCGGCCGAAATGTCCGTATGCGGCGGTCTTTTTAAATATGGGCCTCCTCAGATTCAGGTATTCAATTATCCCTTTTGGAGTCAGGTTAAAATTTTTCCTTACCAGTTTTACGATTTTTTCAGCGGCAATCTTGCCTGTCCCAAAAGTATCAACAAGTATGGAGACGGGTTCAGGGACGCCGATGGCGTATGCAAGCTGGATTTCAACTCTGTCTGCTATGCCTGCCGCAGCGATGTTTTTAGCGATATGCCGCGCCATATATGCTCCTGAGCGGTCTACTTTTGTGGGGTCTTTTCCTGAGAAGCATCCGCCTCCGTGACTCCCTACGCCGCCGTAACTGTCAACTATTATTTTTCTTCCTGTCAGTCCGGTATCACCCATAGGCCCCCCCACAACAAAACGGCCCGTAGGATTGATGTAGTATTTCACGTTTTCCTCATCCAGGAGTTCCTTTGGGACAACAGGTTTGATTACCTTCTCTATGATGTCTTCCCTCATATCATTCATGTGGACATCTGGGCTGTGCTGGGATGAAATAACAATGGTGTCTATCCTGAAGGGCTTCCCGTCCTTGTATTCAATTGTAACCTGAGATTTGCCGTCAGGCCTGAGATATGGAAGCACATCCTGCTTTCTTGCATCCGATAGGCGCATTGTGAGTTTATGCGCAAGCATGATTGGCAGAGGCATGAGTTCTTTGGTCTCATTGCATGCAAAGCCGAACATCAGACCCTGGTCCCCGGCGCCGCCTGTGTCAACGCCCATGGCTATATCGCCGGACTGCTGGTCTATGGAGGTTATTACCGAACAGGTTTCATAATCAAAACCGTACTTTGCTCTGGTATAACCTATGTTCTTAATGGTTTCTCTGACGATGTCCGGTATATGGACATAGCATGATGTTGAAATCTCGCCTGCGACAAACGCCAGTCCTGTTGTCACAAGAGTCTCGCAAGCTACTCTTGCAATCGGGTCCTGCGCAATTATCGCATCAAGAATTGCATCTGATATCTGGTCGGCTATCTTATCGGGATGGCCTTCTGTTACAGATTCAGAAGTAAAAAAATAGTTCTTTCTTGGCATGTGCAGCCTCCTTAAGCGTAATTTGAATCTTATATTTTATAAACTTTTGTATGAAAATGGAAGGGGTATTTAAAAACAACCCTTTTTTCTGCTAAAATCTTCTGTGTTTATCCAGCAGTTAATCAACGGCCTTACGCTCGGCGGAGTGTATGCGCTCATAGCTCTCGGCTATACAATGGTTTACGGCATCCTTGAGCTTATAAACTTTGCGCACGGCGAGATTTATATGCTCGGCGCATATCTCGGAATCATATTCCTTGCTTTTTTCACAACCGTAGGGCTTACAGCATACAGCCTTCCGCTGGCGATGATTCTGACGTTTGTTCTTTCCGTAATCTTTTGTTCAGCCTATGGCTTTACAATAGAAAAAATTGCGTATAAGCCTCTGAGGAATGCGCCGCGGCTCAGCCCCTTGATAAGCGCTATAGGCGTGTCAATATTCCTCCAGAATTATGTGATGCTCACGCAGGGGGCCACCGACAAGATTTTCCCGAATCTTTTTGAAAAGGCAGGAATTGAATTTATCGGGGCAAGAGTTACATATACGCAAATTTTCATAATAGCGGCCTCGGCAGTCCTGATGCTCTCTTTGAATCTGTTTATCACAAAGACACGAATGGGCAAGGCCATGCGGGCGGTTGCGCAGGATAAGGTGATGGCGTCGCTCGTGGGAATAAACATAGACACTGTCATATCAGCGACCTTTATCATAGGTTCAGCTCTTGCGGCGGTTGCGGGCCTCATGGTTGCAATATATTACGGCCTGGTGAATTATTCCATCGGCTATATAGCAGGGATTAAGGCCTTCACGGCAGCAGTGCTCGGCGGCATCGGAAGCATTCCCGGCGCAATGTTCGGCGGCGTCCTGCTCGGCCTTGTAGAGAGCTTCAGCGCAGCTTATATATCAAGCGAATACAAAGATGCATACGCATTTATCATATTGATTATCATTTTGTTTATTAAACCCTCAGGCCTTTTTGGAAAATCTCAGGAAGAAAAAGTATGAATACGGTAGAACACAAAATACAGAACACATCGCCCCCTCCCCCTCACCCCCTCCCACAAGGGGAGGGGGACTCTTTTGATATTCCCTCCCCCTCGAGGGGGGAGGGTGAGGGAGGGGGTGGAAGTCTTAATCTTTTTTTAAGACCGCTTTTTATCGCCTTATGGCTGGCGCTGCTTTTTCTTCCCTTTAGGGGATTAAAGGCAGCGGTAATTCTTTTTATTATATTGTTTGCCGCGGTTTCCCTGTTGAAGGCCTTTAAAAACTATGCCGGAAAAATAAAAGGCGGTCTAAATGGGGACAGCGACCATTATTTTATAAATATATTGCGTATTGCTGTAGAAATATATGGTCGCTGTCCCTATTTAGAAAAACTGCCGGAATCAAAAGCGCGTTCAACTGTTTTTATTCTTCTCATGTCAGTCATTGTCTTAACCCTGCCTTTTTACGGGCATGATTATCTGATTGACATTGCAGTGCTTTCAGGCATTTATATAATACTCGCTCAGGGTCTGAATATAGTTGTGGGTTTTACCGGTTTATTAAATCTCGGCTTTGCAGCTTTCTATGCGATAGGCGCATATTCCTATGCGCTGCTCAACACAAAGCTGGGGCTCGGTTTCTGGGCGTCTCTGCCTCTTTCACTCATGCTTGTAACTTTATCGGGATTTATACTCGCTATTCCTGCATTGAGGCTGAGGGGAGATTATCTTGCCATAGTAACTCTCGGCTTTGGAGAAATTGTGAGGCTTGTGCTGAATAACTGGGATTCTTTTACTAAGGGGCCGAACGGAATCGGCGGGATTGGGCCGCCGCATATTTTCGGAATGCGGATAAGCGGGATAGGGCAGTTCTATTATTTCGTCCTTATATTTGCGCTGCTGGCCGTATTCGTAATAAGAAGGGTGGCCGCATCAAGGATTGGAAGGGCGTGGATAGCGATAAGAGAGGATGAGATTGCGTCGTCTTCCATCGGGATAAATACAACGGCATACAAACTTTATTCCTTTGCCTTCGGCGCATTCTGGGCCGGGCTTGCAGGAGTTCTCTTTGCCGCTAAGATGCAGTTTGTATCTCCGGAGAGTTTCACATTCATGGAGTCTGTTCTGGTGCTCTGCATGGTGATACTCGGAGGGCTGGGAAGCATTCCGGGCGTGATATTAGGCTCAATAATACTCGTTATGCTCCCCGAGATGCTCAGAGAAGTGCAGTTATACCGTATGCTTGCGCTTGGCAGCGGGCTTGTCCTGCTTATGATATTCAGGCCGCAGGGGTTAATGGGAGGGAAGGGTGTATCTTTTAGAGGTTAGGGACCTCACAAAACATTTTGGCGGGATAAGAGCGATAGATGAAGTCTGGTTCAGGGCTAAGGAAGGCTCTATCATGAGCATCATCGGGCCTAACGGCGCAGGGAAGACAACACTCTTTAACTGCCTCACCGGAATAACCCGGCCGACAAAGGGCGTGATAAGTTTTTTTGACAGGGAGATAACCCGCCTCGGGCGGGACAGTATTGTGAAGCTCGGTGTGGCCAGGACCTTTCAGAATATAAGGCTGTTCAGGGAGATGACTGTCATTGAGAATGTTATGGTATCGCAGCACTGCAGGACCCGGTCAGGACTCCTGTCAGCAATAATCAGGAGCAGCAGCTTCAGGGATGAGGAGAAGGCAATAAGGGAAAAGGCGCTGGAATATCTTGAACTCGTCGGGCTGGAGGCATATCCGGACACTATTGCAAGCAGTCTTCCTTATGGGAGTCAGAAGAGGCTTGAAATAGCGAAGGCGCTTGCAACAGAGCCGAGGCTCATTCTTCTTGATGAGCCGACGGCAGGCATGAACCCGCAGGAGACAGGAGCGATGATGGGGCTTATTAAAAAACTTCAGGGACTCGGCAAGACGATAATTCTTATAGAGCATGATATGAAGGTTGTGATGGGAATTTCGGAGAATATTGTGGTCCTGGACCACGGCATGAAGATTGCGGAAGGAACTCCTTCGGAGATAAAGTGCAATCCGATGGTTATAGAGGCGTATCTTGGAAAGGAACATTAGGATGATTAGGAAGGGCATAAATCTGATAAAACATGCTTGAACTGAATGACATACACACATTCTACGGCCCGATAGAGGCGCTGAAGGGCATTACGCTGAAGGTAAATCAGGGTGAGATAGTATGCCTTATAGGAAACAACGGCGCAGGGAAATCCACCACGCTCATGACTATATCCGGAATATTAAAGCCGAAGGCAGGAACAATATCCTTTATCGGAAGTGACATTTCTGATATGCCGCCTCACAGCATTGTTGAAATGGGGATAAGCCATGTGCCTGAAGGAAGAAGGATATTCCCGAGGCTCACCGTAAAGGAAAATCTTGAGATGGGAGCGTACTCAGTATCAAGGAGACTAAAGACCACCCCCCCAATCCCCCCCTTAGCAAGGGGGGGTGTAGGGGGGGTGAAATCTCAATTTGATAAGGTCTATGAGATGTTTCCTGTTCTGAAGGAGCGGGAGAAACAGATGGGCGGCACCCTGAGCGGCGGAGAGCAGCAGATGCTTGCAATATCAAGGGCTCTGATGTCAGAGCCGAAACTCCTTCTGCTGGATGAGCCGTCGTTGGGGCTTGCGCCGATAATTGTGAGCAGGATATTTAAGGCGATAAGAGAGATAAATAAGGAAGGAGTTACAATCCTGCTTGTTGAGCAGAATGCACATGCAGCCTTGAATCTCTCAGGCAGGGGATATGTCCTTGAAAACGGCAGGATAAAGATGCACGGACAGGGGAAGGATTTGTTGAACAGTGAAGAGGTAAAAAAGGCGTATCTGGGAGAATAGGGCGAGGCGGTAGAAAAAACCTTGCCTAATGACTTAATCCCAGCCACAAACGAACCGCACTCTCAACAGAAGAAATCTGAGAAGGGCTTAAAACGCCGAGTTTTCTAATCAGTGTTGCAGTTGGAACTGTTATAAGATTCTGCGCGTCAAAAACTCCGGGGCGTAAAAATTTTGATATTACCTCAACCTCAAACCTTGTTTTCCGGGGGCTGGTTGTATGCGCCATAACAGTAACCAGAACCCGTTCGTCATTTATCGTTGAAACACTGAGGACAAGACATGGCCTGACTTTGGCAGCGAGTCCTAAATCAACGAGCCAGACCTCGCCTCTCTGTGGATTAGGCATTTTTTGCTTCTCTGCGGTCGAGGCCTAAAAAAAGCTTTTCGGCAGATCGGATAAGTTCCTCATCAGTTAAAGGAGGAAAGTCAAAATGGACGGTGCGCCGCAAAATTTCGGAAGCCAAATCCTTCTTGTCATCATCAGGCAAGAGGTCAAAAGTATTGAGAATTTCTTTTATATCTGTGGCCATGTCTATATCATTTCCTATTCTTTATAAGAATTATATCAGAAAATTATTGTTTTTTGTCAGCAATGAGGGGTTTTGAATCCGTAACCCAAAGCCTTGAGACAACCTTTTGACAAACTCCTCTATGAGTCGTAGACAGAAAGTTACTCTCCCCGGCGAGTCATGGACTGAATTAGTGAGATAGAACATCTGTCCCTATTTATCTGCGAGTTTTCTACTTTCCATTTATGATATACTAATCCATATAAATGATGAAAAATATGACAGGAAAATACTTTTGGAAATTGCCGACTTAATAATAACAGCAGAAATACTTGACAAACTTAACTGGAAACACAATGTTAAAGAAACAGAAGTCAGGGAGGTGCTTCTTAATGCTCCAAAATACAGATTCATTGAAAAAGGCAGGTTCAATGGCGAACATCTGTATCTTGCTCTCGGAAAGACAAATTCCGGCAGGTATCTTTCTGTGTTCTTCATCTATAAAAAAAATAAAAAAGCGCTTATAATAACTGCAAGGGATATGACCGGAAAAGAAAGGAAGAGATATGAAAAAAAGTAAAAAGAAGATTGACCCCATTCCTGAAGAGTTTAAAACTTTAATGGAGGCGTCGGAGTTTTGGGACTCTCATGATGCATCTGATTACTGGGATAAAACCAAAGAGGCAAAATTCAAATCAACGTTGACGAAGGAGCCGAAATACGTTGCCATTGAAAATACTATTGCCAAAAAGGTTTTTGTGATTTCAAAGAAAAGGCATATCTCAACGGAAACGCTTATTAATCTTTGGCTCAAAGAAAAGATTTCTGCCGCATAGTGCAATCTCTTATTTCTCTCTCTTGAATAAAAAAATAGAAAATGTCAAGAGTAAAGACCTGACCCCCTTTTCGCTATTAGTGCTACCTTTGCTTTAAAATCCGATGAATGCTTCGTTCTCTTTGCCTTGTTCATCTTTAGATGCCCTCCTTCGTTAAGTATATATTTTACACCTTATACGACTGTCCGATTTTCGGGGTCCACCTCTTGTACATACTGTTCCTTTTTTTACGGTTTTAGATTGCTTCATCCTGCATAAAAACGCCTTCTGATGTCCTGCACTTCCAACAACGTCTCTTGTTTTACTGTTAACATGGGTCATAGACACAGTTACAGTCAAAATAAACATCCACCGATGTATCCGAAGACATAAGAACCGAACAAGGGCCAGTACCATAGAAACCTTCATAACGCCAAGAAGCATAACAAAGGCCGCAACCGTAAACACCACAAACAGAATGGGGATTAAGAGTTAGAGTAACAATAGTATTTGCAGGAACATAAAAATCGCAAGTACTGCTAGAACAATAATCACCCGTAGAAGTAGTTACCGAGACAATGTCCCTAAAGTTGTTGAAGTAAGAAGCGACCTCGATTAAACTAATTTAACCAAAAACTTATTTAAAGGAGGCCGCTTCTATGAGTAAAAGATACCGTAACATGGCAAAAAAGGCAAATGGAAAGATTAGGGAAATCAGGGACAATCAGATAATACTGGAACTTCCTCTGCCGGTAGCAGATGTCCTGGCTGGCATTCCGGATGCGGTAGAGGAATTGTCACAGGATGTTGGGCTTATGCTTATATCGGCTGTGATAGATTCTGAGTG
>MNVK01000005.1 GCA_001871685.1 Nitrospirae bacterium CG1_02_44_142 | reverse complement strand
ATAAGCCACATTCACGGAATAAGAAAAACACCATTCCTAATTCCTACGCCGCCTTTCCTGTCCATATAAGCTGAGGGTCAAGATGCGGGTCATATTCATATTTCTTGGGTTTCAGCTTTGAGGTGTCATACGATGCAAGCCCGACTGGCACAGCATTTTTGCGTTTGTCTGTTTCATGCCGGTAGGCTTCAACGTCTTCGTTTTTCTTTTTATTTTTTTGGACCACTCTTATTTTCCTTTGAAATATCTTTAAGCATCTCCCTGATTTGAGGTTTTATCTTTGGGACGTCGCGCTTTACAGCAAGCCAGACCTTTTTCATATCTATTCCAAAATAGAAATGACTTATCTTGTCTCTCATGCCGGCCATCTTTTTCCACGGAATATCAGGATATTTTCTCCTGATATTTTCGGGAATATTTTTAGCGGCTTCGCCAATAATCTCAACGCATCTGACAACAGCATAATTTGTCTTTTCATCCGATGCAAAATCTTCATAGGTTATATCTTTAATGAACTTTCCCGCTTTATCCATATTTTTGAGAATGTCTTTAATATATAGAGCAATATCACGTTTCATACGTAGACTACTTCCTTAAATATTCTTTTTTTAAGTTCCGGTCTCACATCTTCTCTTGGCACAAGGTCAACCTTGATTCCGAGAATATCGGTAAGATAGTTTTCAGCCCCAACCCAGTCAAGCAAACTCACCGGCTCATCGAATTCAACCAGAATGTCTATGTCGCTTTTCTTTTTCTGCTGTCCCCTGATATAAGAGCCGAAGATTCCCATTTCGATGATTTTGTATTCACGTCTCAGCTCATCGCGATGCTCGGCTAATATTTTTTTAACTTTATCAATTTTCCTCATATCTTTCCTCTTTGTTTAAGCCCTTTCATCATACATCTCTGAGAACTATTTTAATAATCTTCGGAGTTTTATCTCAAGCTAAATCAACACCTATTTAAAACTAATAATTGGAATCAAAACTTTTATTCCCCTTCCATCTGCAGATACATCGTATCTCCTGTCTTTATCTGGCTTCCGGGCCTGGGCTTTTGTGATTTTACTACTTCTCCTTCACCCGTAACGTTAAGTTTAATGTTAAGTTTTTCCGCAAGCTGCGCAGCCTCCTGCTTTGTCTTGCCCTGAAAATCAGGACAAGAATAAATTACCTCATAAGGCCCGGAACTGACAACAAGCGTAACCTTTTCCGTAATCTTTTCGCCGGGAGCCGGTTTCTGCGCGATAACCTTGTCTTTCTCAGTGGAATTTGAATGCACACGAATAACCTTAGCTATTTTCAGCCCGTCCTTTAAAAACTCCGATTCCGCCTGAGCCAGAAATTCTCCAACTACAGAGGGAACGGATTGGACTCTCGGCCCTTTACTTACAATCACCCTTATACTGCGCTGTTCTTTAACTCTGCTTCCTGAAGGCGCATCCTGCCGGATTATATAACCTGCAGGCGCATCCAAATCATACTCTTCGGCGTCTATCTTCAGATTAAGCCCCTTCTGGCTCAGAAGTTCATTAGCCTCAACAAGGCTTTTGCCTGAAAGGTCGGGGACGTCCACGGTCCGGCTAAAACTTAGTAATTTAAAGGTAAGGTATGCAAAAAGCAGAACTATAAGAACAAAGGCTAAAGAATAAAGCAAAAACTTTGCTATTTTGCCTGTGGCTTTTTGCAAATCAGTCAATCCTTTTCAACCACTTTGCTTATACTGACGATTTTATCTTCCGCATCAACATCCATAATCTTGACCCCCTGAGTATTTCTCCCATGCAGTAATATACTGTTTGCAGTAGTCCTTATAATCTTGCCGGAATTCGTAATCATGATTATCTCATCCTCGTCGCGCACCTGTATAAGGCCCACCGCCTTACCGCCTCTCTCTATAACCTTTATAGATATTACTCCCTTACCGCCTCTGCCCTGAACACGATAATCTTCTATCTTGGTCCGCTTGCCAAGTCCTCTTTCTGTAACTGTGAGTAATGTTGTTCTTTCCTCGGCAACCTCTGCTGAAACAACCCCGTCTCCTTTTGCAAGACGTATTCCTCTAACTCCCCTTGCAGTCCGTCCCATATCACGGACGTCCTCTTCGTTAAAACGGATTGCAATGCCGTTCTTGGTGCCAATAATGAGGTCACTCTTGCCATCTGTCTTTTTAACGGCTATAAGCTCATCTCCTTCTTCAATCGTAACTGCTATTATGCCCCTGCCTCTTGGATTGTTGTATTCTTCAAGAGCGGTTTTTTTGACTGTCCCGGCCTTTGTGAACATAACAAGAAACCCTTCTTTAAAATCCCTCACCGGAAGCGCCGTTGCAATTCTTTCGCCCTCTGATAATTGGAGGAGATTTATAAGCGCCTTGCCTTTTGCAGCGCGTCCTGCCTCGGGAATCTGATATATCTTGAGCCAGTAGAGCCTTCCGAGGTTGGAGAAGAAAAGCATGTAGTCATGCGTTGAACCTATAAAAAGCTGCTCAACAAAATCTTCCTCCTTTGTTTCCATTCCGATAAGCCCCTTCCCGCCCCTGCGCTGGCTTCTGTAAGCAGACAATGGATTTCTCTTGATATAACCCTGATGAGAGAGCGTAATAACCATATCTTCCTCTGATATGAGGTCTTCCATGGTAATCTCCTTTAAGCTCGCGGCAATCTCCGTCCTCCTTTCATCAGCATACTGTTTTTTAATCTCTCCCAGTTCGTCTTTAATTATCTTTGAGACAAGGGCGTCGCTTCCGAGTATTGCCTTCAGCCTCTCAATCTGTTTCAACGTCTCTGTGTATTCATTTATAATCTTTTCACGCTCCAGGCCCGTGAGTCTCTGGAGTTTCATGTCAAGTATTGCCTGCGCCTGGATTTCAGACAAAGGATAATTATTCATGAGTCCGCGCCTTGCCTCTTCAGGCGTCTTTGACGCCTTTATCAATGCAATGATTGCATCAAGATTATCAAGCGCAACCTTAAGCCCTTCCAGTATATGCGCCCTTTCTTCTGCCTTTCTGAGTTCAAATCTGGTCCGCCTTATGACAACATCCCTCCGGTGCTGTATAAAATGGCTGAGTATCCTCTTTAAAGGCATCACCTGAGGCTGGCCGCTTACAATGGCCAGCATTATAATTCCGAATGTGGATTCCATCTGCGTGTGCTTGTAAAGGTTATTCAGGACGACTTCCGCCATCTCGCCCCTTTTAAGGTCCAGGACCACCCTTATGCCTTCCCTGTCGGATTCATCTCTTATCTCGGATATGCCTTCTATTTTTTTCTCTCTTACAAGCTCGGCAATCTTTTCTATGAGCCTGGCCTTATTCACCTGATACGGGAGTTCCGTGATTATGATATTTTCTCCGCCTCTGTATTCCTTCTCAATCTTAGCCTTGGCCCTGACCTTAATAATCCCCCTGCCTGTGGTGTATGCATCAACGATTCCCTGCATTCCATGAATTAAACCGCCTGTAGGAAAATCAGGGCCCTTTACTGCATTCATCAGGTCATTAACAGTTGCTTCGGGATTATCAAGGAGCATAATAAGCCCGTCTATTACCTCGCCGAGATTATGCGGCGGTATATTGGTTGCCATCCCGACGGCAATGCCTGAGGAGCCGTTTACTATAAGATTAGGCACTCTTGATGGAAGCACCAGAGGCTCTTCTGTGGTCTCATCAAAATTGGGTGTAAAGTCAACCGTCTCCTTATCTATGTCCGCAAGGATTTCTTCCGAGAGTTTTGCAAGCCTTGCCTCTGTGTAACGGTATGCGGCAGCAGGGTCGCCGTCAATTGAGCCGAAGTTGCCCTGTCCGTCTATCAGGGGGTATCTCATGTTAAAATCCTGAGCAAGCCTTACAAGGGCGTCATAGACAGCGGTATCGCCATGGGGATGATATTTCTTTAAAACCTCTCCGACAACACCGGCGCACTTTGAATACTTCTTGCCCGGAAGAATGCCTTCCCTGAACATCGCATAAAGTATTCTTCTCTGCACGGGTTTAAGCCCGTCTCTTACCTCAGGAAGAGCCCTGCCGATTATTACGCTCATGGCGTAATCCAGGTAGGACACCTTCATTTCTTCTTCAATGTTTACAGGAACCTTTGCCATTTTCCCCCTCTTTTTTTAAAAAATAAATGCCTTCAGCGCTTAAGAAAAACGTTATAGTTTACCATAAATCATATGCTAAATTGGCATATATTATATGCGCCAAAAACTTTGTCTAATGAGGCGGAGACTGGATTGAGGCAAGATTCACGGGTCTAAACTTTAGAGCAGCAGAGCAGTAGAGCAAGAGTCCAGTAGTCAAAAACAAATTTCACTAAAAACTACTGCTCTGCTGAGCTACTGCGCTACAGCTCTAATGTTAAGGTAGTTTAATATTGCCGAAAGACAGGCACCGCCTCGTGCTTTATGCCCTGTGATATTCCTGAATGGATTTTATGCTCATATTTTTCCTGCGGAGCATGTCTATCGCATTGACAACCGCCTTCGCCCCTGAAACAGTCGTAGTATAAGGCACACCATACTGGAGCGCGCTGTGCCTTATTGAAAAAGAATCTCTCTGCGCCTGCGCATCGCTCACCGTGTTGATGATGAAATTCACTTCCTTATTTTTGATTAAATCCACGATATGAGGCCTGCCTTCTTTTACCTTATTTATGACTGCAACTTCTATCCCTTTGCCGCTGAGATGCGCTGCAGTGCCGCGCGTTGCTATCACCTCAAAACCCATGGCAATGAGTTTCTTCACAATATCACAGACTCCGTCCTTGTCTTCATCCCTGACGCTTATCACAATCTTACCCGACACAGGTATTCTGTTGTTGGATGACAACTGAGCCTTTGCATATGCAATCCCGAAATCCTCGTCTATTCCCATCACCTCTCCGGTTGACTTCATCTCAGGGCCAAGTATTATATCTACGCCGCTGAACCTGTCAAACGGGAATACAGCCTCTTTAACAGCAACGTGCCTTATCTCCTTTTCAGTTGTCAGCCCGAGTTCCTTCAGTGTTTTCCCGAGCATTGTCTTTGCGGCAAGTTTTGCCAGCGGAACGCCCGTTGCCTTGCTCACATAAGGTATCGTCCTTGCCGCCCTTGGATTTACCTCAAGAATGTATATCTCACTGCCTTTTACAGCAAACTGTACGTTCATAAGACCTATAACATTAAGTTCATGCGCTAAGGCCTTTGTCTGCTTTTTAATCTCATCAACAATAGCCTTATCCAGAGAATAAGGCGGCAGGGAGCATGCAGAATCGCCTGAATGTATTCCTGCCTCTTCAATATGCTCCATAACACCGCCGACAATTACATCAACCCCGTCTGAGATAGCATCAACATCCACCTCAACAGCGCCGGACAGATATTTATCAATGAGAACAGGACGCTCAGGCGACGCCTTTACAGCCCTCTCCATGTAATCAAGAAGTGAACTCTCATCATAGACAATCTCCATAGCCCTTCCTCCAAGCACATAAGAAGGCCTTACCATAACAGGATACCCTATCTTTTTCGCAATCACTGCGGCGTCTTCAGGAGACATGGCAGTGTCGCTCTCCGCCTGCTTGAGATTGAGTTTATGGAGAAGTTTTTTGAATCTCCGCCTGTCTTCTGCGCGGTCTATTGAGTCAGGAGAAGTGCCGAGAATCTTTACGCCCTCTTTTTCAAGAGGCACTGCCAGCTTTAACGGCGTCTGCCCTCCGAACTGCACTATAATGCCTTCCGGTTTTTCAGCGTCAAGGATATTCAGCACATCCTCTATAGTCAGCGGTTCAAAATATAACCTGTCAGCGGTGTCATAGTCGGTGCTTACAGTCTCAGGATTGCAGTTGACCATTATAGTCTCGTAACCAAGCTCCTTCAAAGCAAAAACCGCATGGACGCAGCAGTAATCAAATTCAATCCCCTGCCCTATCCTGTTAGGGCCGGAGCCGAGGATAACGACCTTTTTGCGCCCTGTGGGATTGATTTCGGATTCTGTTGATTTAGGATTTCGGATTTCGGATTTCGGATTTAATTCCGCAATCTGCAATCCGCATTCCGCAATCGAATAAAACGGTTTTTCATACGTTGAATACATATACGGAGTATATGCCGCAAATTCCGCTGCGCATGTATCCACCATTTTATAGACAGGTTTTATGCCGGATTCATTCCTCAGTTTTCTTATCTCCGCCTCTGTCTTTCCTGCAAGATTGGCAATATGCCTGTCAGAGAAGCCGTATTCCTTTGCCTCCCTTAAAACAGAGCGGAAGCTCGGAAGTTCGGAAGTTCGGAAGTTATTTTTTTCTTGAATCTTGAATCTTGAATCTTGAATCTTTTTCTCAAAATCCACAATCTGCCTTATATTATTCAGAAACCACAGGTCAATCCATGTAAGTTCATGAACTTCATCAACAGACATCCCATCCCTTAATGCCTGAGCTATATACCAGAGCCTTTCAGGATTCGGTATCTTGAGCCTTGCTGTAAGCTCTGCGCCGCTTACGTCTATTTCTTCAAAGCCGTAGCTGCCAATCTCAAGACTTCTTATTGCCTTCTGCAGGGACTCCTTAAAACTTCTGCCTATGGCCATTACCTCTCCGACAGATTTCATCTGCGTTGTGAGCGTGGAATCCGCAGTAGGAAATTTTTCAAATGCAAACCTCGGAACCTTTGTTACAACATAATCAATCGCAGGTTCAAAAGACGCAGGCGTTTCCCTGGTTATGTCATTTGGTATTTCTTCAAGCGTAAGCCCGACTGCGAGCTTTGCGGCAATCTTTGCGATAGGGAACCCTGTTGCCTTGCTTGCAAGCGCGGAGGACCTTGAAACACGAGGATTCATCTCTATAACAACCATCCTGCCGTTTTGATGATTCAGCGCAAATTGGATATTTGAACCTCCGGTGTCAACTCCTATTTCCCTGATGATTGCTATCGCTGCATCGCGCATCCGCTGATATTCCTTGTCTGTCAGGGTCTGCGCAGGCGCAACTGTTATGGAATCTCCCGTATGGACCCCCATCGGGTCAAAATTTTCTATGGAGCAGATGATAACGACATTGTCCTTCATATCCCGCATCACCTCAAGCTCATATTCCTTCCAGCCGATAACTGATTCTTCCACAAGAACCTGATGAACAGGACTCAGTTTCAGCCCTTTGTCAAGAAGCTCTGCGTATTCTTCCATGTTATATGCAATGCCGCCTCCTGTTCCTCCGAGAGTGAATGAGGGGCGCAGTATCACAGGGAAGCCTATATGTTCAACTGCGTCAAGCCCTTCTTTCATAGCGCTGATATTAGAGCTTTTCGGCACCTCAAGCCCGATTTTTTCCATCGCCTCTTTGAAAAGCTCTCTGTCTTCAGCCTTTTTTATCGCATGAAGTTTTGCGCCGATGAGTTCAACCTTATGCTTTTCAAGCGCCCCGCTTTCAGCAAGCTCAACAGCGAGATTAAGCGCAGTCTGCCCGCCCATTGTCGGAAGAAGCGCATCAGGCCTTTCTTTCTTTATTATCAGCTCAATGATGTCTGCCGTCAGCGGCTCAATGTAGGTTGCGTCGGCAATCTCCGGGTCTGTCATAATTGTTGCCGGATTGGAATTGACAAGAACTACTTTATAGCCTTCTTCGCGCAACGCCTTGCACGCCTGAGTTCCGGAATAGTCAAACTCGCACGCCTGTCCTATGACAATAGGCCCCGAGCCGATTAATAAGATTTTTTTAATGTCAGTTCTTTTTGGCATCGTATTCCATTTTCTATGTTGTCATTGCGAGGGACAAAGTCCCGAAGCAATCTCAGGAGATTCCTTCGCTTCGCTCGGGATGACAGTCATGGTATCACTATCTAAAATACACCACCCTTGCTCCACCGAGATGAAGCGGAATCTGAGAATCTTCCGATGAAGAAAATGGTATATGTCGGATTTGATTTGTCTCAGCATATGGTTAGCTCAAAAATGATATTGGAAAACTAAATGTAGTCCATTCCGTTTATGTGCAATCTCTTTAATTTCAAGAATAATTTCTCCATTAGAAATTTTGTTGTTCTCTTTGTTATAAATAAATTTAGGCGCCATTAAACTATTCAACTCGCTCACTACACTAGAAATAATTTTTTCTCTCACTTCTATATATATCTTATCTTTATCCCTTGAAGGGTTTACCTGTAGAATAAGATTAAATGTCTTCTCAGGAATTTCTGGATACAGATGAGGATTGCCATCAGTTGCAACCTCTGACATAATTCTAAATCGAGGTGAGACAGATGCTTTTTTCGACATGCCATTGATTTTCGTAGCAATATCAGACCGTGATCGTGCAATAATGCTCTGGTCATTAATCTTTTCAAAAATAGCTTCCAATTCAGGAGTAAAATTATTTCCTAAATGTTCTCGTGCTATTGCTTTCATGGTTTCGGCTATAAGTTTTTCCTTTGGTATTGTCTCAAAAAAAGAGCCCTCGACTATAGAAATCCGCATTTTTTCAGCTTTGGTATTATTTGTCCTCACAAAATAGAAACAAGTCCTTCCATGGCTACCATAGTGAGCCGACTTTGAATGAGGGTAATCAATTATATTAGCTAACTTAGAAACGATTTGCGTTCCATTAATCGCATTGATTTCATCGAGAGTTTTATATTTGGTTGGAATAGTTGAATTAAAAGAAGACACATTTGAACCTTTAGAATCTTTAAGTTCCAATATGCTTCCATTTTGCAATTCTCCTCTAATGATATCCGAGGTAAAGAGAAAATCAGGAAATACATTAGCACTAGACTTAAAATTAAAACCCAATAAAGATCCTAAAACATTATTATCACCAGAACTATCAGCGCCCTTTGAAAACTTTTTAAGTATCTCTACAATATTATCATTAGCAATATTAAATACTCTTTGTTTTTCAGTTGCAGAGAACGAATTAAAATTTTCACGAAATTTTTTCCAAGTATTTTGATGAAGTTTTTTAGGGAAAAGACTGGCAATAGTCTTCAATTTTGAGGGGTTGTCAGAAAGAATAAGGGTTTCGAGTAAATTACAACGATAAGAACTCTCAAAAGCTTTCTTTAGTGACAATGCTATAGTCTTATAGTATCTTTTTCTATCGTCAAGGTAAGCAAATTGACCAGACGAAGAAGAAATATATTCGAGAGGTTTTTTAGTAAAATCTCTATCTCTCCTAATATTTTCTATTATTTTGATGAAAAACCCTATAACATCAATCATTTATATGCCCTTCTCTTTTCAGCTATCATTAAAGATAACTGTTTATTTTTATATTTATATTGTTGCATCAGTTCTTTCTCAATATTTTTTCCATACCAAACTAAATCTAAATTTTCGGTATAAATGTAATCTTTATAAAACTTCTCTATTCTATCGCTTTCTCTTATAAATTTTAATCGTTTTTCAATCAGTTTAACATTTTTTGTGTCTTTCTCTATGCCAATAGAATTCCTATTTAATTGTTCGACTGCAACCAGAGTAGTACCCGTCCCTGCAAAAGGATCCAAAATAGTATCATTAGGATTGGATGATGATAAGATTATTCTTAGAAGTAACTGTATTGGTGACTGCTGTTTATGAAACCGCTCGCCGGTAGATTTACGAATAGCTTCATCCCCTGCAAAATAACCTGCCGTCAGTTCACGTATATCTTCCCACACATCAGTCACATACATCCCATCCTCACGTTCATATTTATACTCTGCCGGTAAAGGTGGATTAATCCTCAACCTATTAAAAACCCTTGGTTTCTTACCTTTTATCGCAAAAGCTATTATTTGATAATGTTTGCCAAACTTATTACTGCAAGGCACTGCTGATGTCTTCTTCTTCCAGATTATTAAATTTTGCAAATTCCATCCCGATTCTCTCAAGCACCATAAAACTTGTTCTGCATTTTTTTCTCTCTGCATAAAATAAATTGCTCCGCCTTGAGATGTTAATTCATATACCTTTCTACAAATATTTCTCATCCAATCCCAATAGACTTTATCAGGCAAATTGTCATCATGTTCTGCATATTCTTTGCCCTGATTGAATGGCGGATCAAGAAATGTCAAATCTATGGTTTTAAAAAAATCAATTCTTGAGAGCTTTTTATGTTCTAACTCTTTTGTACAATCGCCATATATTATTTTGTAACCCATTAATACCCCTCTATCATCTCTCTGAATCTCTTAAACAAATGCGCAGAATCATTCGGCCCGGGACCTGCCTCGGGATGGTGCTGGACAGAAAATATCGGCAGTTCAACATGCTGCAGGCCCTCTTCAGAACCGTCAAAAAGGTTCTTATGCGTAAGCCTCACCTTTCCTTTAAGGCTGTTTATGTCAACGCAATAATTATGGTTCTGCGATGTTATCTCAACTCTCCCTGTTGATAAATCCTTTACGGGATGATTGCCCCCGTGATGCCCGAATTTTAATTTATATGTCTTTCCGCCCATTGCAAGCCCGAGTATCTGATGCCCGAGGCAGATTCCGAAGATGGGTTTTTTGTCCATCAGCTTCTTTGCGCTCTCTATCGCATAAGTAACTGTCTGCGGGTCGCCGGGCCCATTGCTTAAGATTATCCCGTCAGGATTCATCTCAAGAACTTTTTCGGCAGGGGTCTGCGCAGGGACAACAGTAACATCAAAACCGGTGTCAACAAGGTTTCTGAGGATATTAAATTTGATTCCGAAATCGTATACGACTACCATAATCCCCCCACGCCCCCCTTTAGAAAAGGGGGGTAAGGGGGGATTTGAGTTCTGAGTTTGGAGTTTGGAGTTTTTTGAATTTTGAGTTTTGAATTTTGAGTTTTGAATTTCTGCAGCAGCAGGCTGCCACTTCCAGCATCCTTCTTCCCATTTATACTGCTTTTTTGTTGTAACTTCCTTCACAAAATCAAATGCGGAAATACCGGGATGCTTTCTCACTTTTTCAAGAAGGCTCTCAGCTTTTGCGTCAACCGTAGAAATTACCCCCATCTGCGCGCCGTGGTTTCTCAAATGCCTTGTCAGCGCCCTGGTGTCAAGGCCCTGAATCCCGACTACATTGGATTTTTTAAGATACTCATTGAGACTTGTCTTTGAGCGCCAGTTAGAAGGAAAATCACAAGCCTCTTTTACTATGAATCCCTCTGCCTTAACGCCGCCCTGAGATTCAATATCCTCCTCATTTACGCCGTAATTTCCAATCTGGGGATAGGTCATTGTTACTATCTGTCCTTTGTAGGATGAGTCGGTGAGTATTTCCTGATAGCCAGTCATAGAGGTATTAAAGACAACCTCGCCAAGGGTCTCGCCTTCGGCGCCGAAACTCTCGCCTTCAAACACAACCCCGTCAGAAAGGACTAATAATGCCTTACTCATATATTTTCCCCTTGCATATGGTTATCACTGGCATGCCTTTCAAAACCAATCCTTCAAAGGGCGTATTTTTGCCTTTAGAAATAAATCCCTCAGCCTCAACTTTATATTCCTTATTCACGTCAACTATAACCACATCAGCATCAGAGCCGACTTTCAGCGTTTCTTTATTTAACCCTAAAATATTTGCGGGATTCACTGCCATTTTTTCAACAAGCTGCCGCATGGTTAAAACATCCTCATGCACAAGATTTAAACTCAAGCCCAGCGCAGTCTCAAGCCCTGATATGCCGGACGGAGCATGGTCAAATTCCCTTAATTTTTCATCTCTGTGATGCGGCGCATGGTCTGTCGCAATAACATCAATCGTGCCGTCTTTCAAGCCCTGTTTAATTGCATCAACATCCTTTTGCGTCCTTAACGGCGGATTCACCTTTGCATTTGTGTTATATCCTTCTACCGTATTCTCTGTAATGCTGAAATAATGCGGGCATGTCTCTGCCGTTATATTTATTCCTCTTTTCTTAGCCTCTCTGATTATCCTCACAGAACCTTCTGTTGAGACATGGGCAATATGAAGTTTTCCGCCGGTAAGTTCTGCAAGAGCAAGGTCCCTGCAAATCATTATTTCTTCAGCCTCGGAAGGTATCCCTTTTAATCCGAGGGTCAATGACAACAGCCCTTCGTTCATCACGCCGCCTTCGGAAAGGTTTGTATCCTCGCAGTGAGAAATTATCGGGACCTTGAAGGCCCTTGAATATTCAAGCGCCCTCCGCATAATAAGGCTGTTCATCACAGGATTTCCATCGTCAGAAAAGGCAACACAGCCTTCGGCGTACATTATGCCCATCTCTGCAAGTTCCTCGCCTTTCTGCCCTTTTGTTATTGCGCCAATCGGATAAACAGCGCATGCGCCTTCCTGAATTGCCTTCCTGATAATAAAATCCGTCACGCTTGAATTATCATTTACAGGGTTTGTGTTAGGCATGGCGCAGACTGTTGTAAACCCGCCCTTAACAGCAGCAGCAGTCCCTGTCTTTATCGTTTCCTTATATTCATATCCCGGTTCCCTGAGATGTGTGTGCATGTCAATAAGACCGGGCAGAACATAAAGTCCGGTTGCGTCAATGGTTCGGAGTTCGGAGTCTACCCCCCTTTTAATCCCCCCCTTATCAAGGGGGGGCTGGGGGGGTGTTTTCTTCTGCTCTTCTGCTCTTCTGCTCTTCTGCTCTATCCCTTTAATTTTCCCCTCTTCAACTAATATATCCCCAATCCCATCAATTCCCTGCAATGGGTCTATTATGTGAGCATTCTTGATTAATATTTTCATTCCAATCTACCCAAATTGGTCATTGCGAGCCGAAGGCGTGGCAATCTCATCCTTGGAGATTGCTTCGTCGTCCCGAGCTGCTCGGGACTCCTCGCAATGACAATGTTTTATAACCATTCTGTATATGAGTATCACTCCCTCACCCCTGCCAGCAGATACATCACAGCCATCCTTACGGCCAGGCCGTTGGTAACCTGCTCAAGTATCACAGACCTCGGCCCGTCAGCAACATCGGACGCCACCTCCACCCCTCGGTTTATCGGCCCCGGATGCATCACAATCGCATCCTTATCAGCCTTGAAAAGCCTCTCTGAAGTAAGCCCCCAGTTCTTTGAATATTCAAGAGTGGACGGGAAAAATCCCTTCCCCTGTCTTTCCATCTGAATCCTCAGCGCCATAACCACATTAACGCCGTCCAGCCCTGAATCCATATCATGGAAGACCTTCACGCCGAGTTTTTCAAGTTCCTGCGGAACCAATGTCGGGGGGCCTATAAGCCGGACCTCTGCGCCAAATTTAGTCAGCAGATATATATTTGACTTTGCAACCCTGCTGTGAAGTATATCCCCGACTATCGCAATCTTAAGCCCCTCAATCTTCCCTATCTTTTCTTTGATTGTGAATGCGTCAAGCAAAGCCTGTGTCGGATGTTCGTTTATCCCATCACCTGCATTTATCACAGAGGCATTTACATTTTTTGAAAGAAGGTGCGCCGCTCCTGACGAGGAATGTCTTATCACCATGAAATCCGCGCCGAGCGCCTGAACATTGAGGGCTGTATCTATAAGGCTTTCTCCTTTAACAACACTGCTTGTTGTAACCGACAGGTTTAAGACGTCCAGGCTCAGTCTTTTCTCTGCAAGTTCAAACGAGGTTCTGGTCCTGGTTGAAGGCTCAAAGAAGAGATTAACAGCGGTCTTCCCCCGCAAGGCCGGGACTTTTTTAATATTCCGCTTAAGCACACCCTTAAATCCGGACGCCGTATCAAGGATAAGGATTATCTCGTCTTTTGTAAGTTCCTTAATTCCGAGCAAATCCTTTGAAGAAAGTTTCACCCTAAAAACTCCTTAGCAGTCATTCTATCGTCACCTTATCCTCAAGTCCGTCTTCTTCAAGGCTGACCTCTACATTCTCATCTATTGCCGTTGGTATATTTTTGCCCGCAAAATCAGCCTTTACCGGAAGCTCCCTGTGCCCCCTGTCTATCAAGACCGCAAGCTGTATGCACGAGGGCCTTCCCATATCCATAAGCGCATCCATGGCAGCCCTTATAGACCTGCCTGTAAAAAGGACGTCGTCAACCAGGACCACCTTCATATCCGTTATCTCGCAGGGCACCTCTGTCCTTCTTATCTGCGGCTGTTCTTTTCGTATGTTAAGGTCATCCCTGTAAAAGGCTATATCAAGAGAGCCGACAGGAATTTCCGCGCCCTCTATTCCCTTAATCTTGCCTGCAAGCCTCTTTGCAAGATGCACCCCTCCTCGTTGTATCCCGACAAGACAGAGGTCTTTGGTCCCTTTGTTCTTCTCAAGGATTTCATGCGCCATCCGCGCAAGCATCCTGTCTATGTCTTTTTTATCAAGCAGTTCTTTAGGCATAGGCATTTTTAGGCATAAAAAAACCCTCCCCAACTCGTTTGAGGAAGGTTTACATTTTTGTAGTCTCCGCAGCTCACGCTGCCTCCTTTGCCTTTTTAACCTCGCAGGGTTATCCTTAAAGGCATAGATATTAAAGCATAACCCGCAGAATATTGTCAATCATCACAAAAATAAGGTAGTGTCAAGCATTTTGTGTAAATAAGAATAATTGGAGACTGCTGAAAAACTACACATTTTAATGTCATTGCGAGGAGCGTTAGCGACGTGGCAATCTCTAACATATTGATTTGATTTATATAAAAGCGAGATTGCTTCGCTTCGCTCGCAATGACACTTTTTCAAGGGTCTCAATTATTGATGATTTCTGCTATACTTGAACTATGAAGATACTCTTGCAAAAGTGCAGGATTTCCGCAGCGGGCATTCTGCTTTTATTCTTCATCGCACTGTCGGCCTCTGCTCAAGAATCCCTCATAAAAATCGGCGTTTCACTCGGGCTCACAGGAAAATATTCCGAGATGTCGGATATGCAGATGAAAGGCTTCAGGCTCTGGGAAAGCGATGTAAACAAGAGGGGCGGACTCCTCGGTAAAAAGGTTCGGGTTATTATTTACGATGACAAAAGCGACCCCCGGACGGCAAAATCCCTTTACGAACATCTTATATTAAATGATAAGGTGGACCTGGTTTTCGGCCCGTACTCAAGCGAGATAACAGAGGCGGCGCTTCCGATAACTGAAAAGCACGGCTATCCTTTGCTTGCCTCAGGAGCGTCTGCAGACAGGCTCTGGCAGAAGGGATACAAATATATTTTCGGCGTTTATTCACCCGCAAGCAAATACTCAGTTGGTTTTCTTGAACTGCTGGTTAGAAATGACTTGCAGAATATCGCAATCGTTTACGCTGATGATGCGTTTTCAGTGGACATTGCAAACGGCACAAAGAAATGGGCGGAAAGGTTCGGGCTTAAGGTAGTATTGTTTGAAGGCTTTAAAAAAGGAACGGAGAATCTGGATTTTATCGCTCTAAAGGCAAAGGCGTCAAAGGCTCAGGCGCTCATTGTCTGCGGCCATTTTAACGAGTCGGTAAGCATGAGGAGGTCCCTTAAAAAGATTAACTGGCAGCCAAAGGCATACTTTGCGAGTGTCGGGCCTGCAATGCCTGCATTCCAAACTAATCTTAAATCCGACGCCAACTATGTCTTCTCTTCATCCCAGTGGGAATATATTGGAGGGTCAATAATTCCCGGATGTAAGGAATTCTATCACGCATATATTCATGCCTATAATGAAACGCCTTCCTACCATACGGCAACAGCATACGCATCCGGCCAGATACTTGAGGCTGCAATAAAGAATACAGTAAGC
>MNVK01000133.1 GCA_001871685.1 Nitrospirae bacterium CG1_02_44_142 | reverse complement strand
CTCTTACTATTCGTAAGATGTAAAGGTTTTATACTGCGATAATCAACCACCTTGCGGTCCAGACATTTTTCACGGGGTGAAAGATAGATAATATCCCCGGTTGTATTTGAGACATACCTAACGGCTCCAAAATCATTTAACACTTTTGACCTGCACTCTCCCATAATAATTTCCTCTTTTGAGATATATTTTTCGCCATTCTCAGTTCGTTCAAACACCATCGTCCCCCTGTTTTCCCCTGCTGCATTCAAATCTGCTACGATTACCTCAGCAGCAGCAGGGACCGAAATAAACAAAAAAAAAACAAAAATGAAATCAAACATTCTGATCACCTCCTTCCAAGTTGATCGGAATATACTGCACTCCATCTGAAAGCTTGATGTATCCGCAATTAGGACAGTAGCCCCAGCCGCTTTTGATAGGCTTACCATTCTTCTCTTCCTTAACGATTTCACCACAGCTGCATTTAGTTGTAATGGCTCCTGCCATTTCCATCTCCTTAAAAGCTCTAATTCCTTCTCGTTTTTTCCAGCAACCTTTTTATCCGAATCCTCTCGGCTTTTTCTTTTTTTATCCGCGCCGCTAATTTCGCTTTTATTATTTCCATAAACTCTTCTACCGTTATTTCCTCCACTTTCATTTTTATTTTTCCCTCCTCTCACTCCTAAAAAAGAATTGAAAATATCAATTTAACAGTCGCCCAAAACCCTGAAGGATTGAAAAGCGCTGCTGCCACTATTCCAAATACAAAGCAATACAAATATATTTCCATTTTTTCACCTCCTTCTATATCCTTAATGCTTTTTCCAGCCGATTTTTTTCACTCTCAGATAATTTCATTTTCAATTTCCTCTGCGTAATCCCTGTCATCTTTGTCCTGCTGCTTATCTTTTGTTTCCACCGGTTTATCTGTAGCCCTGTCCCTTGGATCTATTAACTCCTTTACTTCCTCAAGTATTTTTGCCTGCTCTAACATGATGTTTTCAAGATTGAGTTCAGGTTTCATTAAAAAAGGTTCGTGCTTGTCTGGATAACTCTTATACCTAAACTCAACTTTTGAAATGTCGAAATTTGGCAGCTTAAGATAGGCGTTAAGGTCCTTTAGATTCTGGATATCCGATGGCAGCACAAGCTTTTCGGTCTTTTTACGGCGGATAAGACTGATGCCGTCTCTGTTATCCTCCGTTCCCATGCTGTATGTTTCCTCGGTTTCTACATACTCGGTATCTCCAATCTTATCCGAAAGGAATTTTGCGGTAATCGGGTCCGCGACAGCAAAAATCAAATTACTACCGCATGCATTGACAATCGCCTGCCTGATATTCTGTGTGTAAATCTTATCAAGTTGTCCTATGTCCTGAATTCCAAGCCAACAGGAGCCGCCTTTTGAGCGTGAGAGGGTCAGTAACTGCACTATAGTTGATAGCCGCTGCAATGTCCCGAGTTCATCCAGTATAAAAAAGATGCGGCGATTATAGTCATCCTTCATACTTAAAAGTTTTCTGCCCATCAGATCTACAAATAAAGATAGGATAGGCTTCAAGGTATCTTTTATATCACTGTAGTTTGTGATAAAAATAAACCCGGGTTTCTCATTTTCAAGCCACTCTTTAACTGAAAAATCGCTGTCTGCAGTTGACATATACTCAAAAGCCTTCACGTACGTCATCATCACAGCGAAGATTGACATAGCCATTTTGCTGCTTGCGTCTTCTATATATCTCAAACCTCTCTCCCCGCCTTTTGTGTGCTTTAGCCATTCGGCTATCTCCGTCCCCGGCGCTGTCACTGCTGCCCAGATATCTTTGTTAGACTTTGCGCCATTCTGGTAGAGATAATGTAAAATGCCGGAAAATACATCCCTTGCGCCATCGTTCCAGAATGGATCATTTTGCAAAGCAGGCGGGATCAAACTGTGGGCGCAAGCGTCAACGTCCATGAAGGTGTGAATTTCGTTAAAAAGAGTCCAGCCTAAGCAGCGCTGATCAAGTGGATTAAAAATAATATCAGTCTCGGGATCATAAAACCTTGAAAGGTAGTCACCTTTAAAATCATAAATAATGCCTTTTGCATGTCTTTCTTTAAGCCTATCTATTATTTGAGACATTGCTACTGTCTTTCCAACACCGGGCCGCCCAATTAAAAAACAATGCTTTGGCTCTGCTGATATAGGCATGCTAATATTGCCGATAGGCAAGTCTGCTTTCTCTCCATCTTTTTTGATGCTCTCTGAAATATCCTCTGCGTTTGTAAGTCTTGATCCTCTGATGTAGCGGTCATTTGCTTGTTCTTTTGCTCTCTGGCTAAACTTCAAAACTACGCCAGGATAGAAAAACCAGATGCCGCCGCTAAGAATAAATATCCAGATGCTTTTTAAAGCAAGCAGACCTGCATGTTTAGATATTTCCTCAGCAGCAGCAAAATCAAAACTTTTCAGGCCTGTCCAGCCATAATTTAAAATCAGGCTCCATGCTCTCCCATGGAAAATGTAGCTGGCGGCAAAAGTGATAATTATCTGAACAAGCAAAAAAGCAATGCCCATATAAAGATGCATTTTAAACCGCATCTTCACAGATGTTAGCCACGTCTCAAATCCTTTAAAGCCTTGATCCTTCTTAAGAACCTCTGACACTTTTCCTCCTTCTCAAAAATTAAGCATTTTAGATAGTTTTTCGGTTACTTCTTTTTCTCCCGCTCCCGCTCCCGGCGTTAGATCTTCAGGCACGCTTCCCGGCTTAACTATCCCCTTTCCCTGCATAAGCATAATGCTGTCATAGACGATTTTTTTTAGCTGCCCAGCCTTATTTTTTTTGTCTTGCAAAAAATCCAGAATTACAACATCAAAAACATCTTTAGAATTAAGTGTGATTTTTATGGCTGTTCTTTTCACGCCTTGCCTCCATCTAAGCGCCGCGCCAAATTGTAATACCCGATAGCATTAGAAAACTGTGGTTCTGGAATGAGAAATGAATGCTGAAAAAGATTTAGATACGGCTTTAGCGCTTCGGCGCCTCCGCCAGTAAGGAGCACCCGGTCTATATCAGCCGCATTCTTCCATACAGTTTTCGCCCTTGCTGTTATTTCCTGTGCAAGCTCTGTAAGCCTTTTCTGGACTATAGGTTTTATGTCTTTTTCACTTCCAAAAACTTTTATAGAGCCTTTCTCCAATGCCTGAGCAGTATGATCTAAGCTTGGCCTCATGCCATATGCGGCTTCTATATCTCGCGAAATCGTTTCTAATGCCGTTGATATTCCAGTCTCATAAGAATCTGTCTGCTTTTCTACGACCTCAAGCTCATGGATTGTGATGAGGTCTGAAGTGTAGTACCCGATATCCAGCACTCCAACTTTTTCATGTGCCATATCTTCTCTTACAACTTTTCCAGACCAATCAAAAAACAAGCTAAAAAAGCTCCCCAGCGGCTGAGGAATAACCCTTACTGTCAGGTTAAGGCAATATTCTTTTGCTATCTCTTTAATTAGGCTGGACAGTTTTTCCTTGTCAGTTTTATAGAAGTTGATGGGCAGCCCTGATACAATTAAAAGGTTTTCAGAATTACAATCCGCTAACCTCAAGGCATACCCCCAGAGCGCCTTGTAAGCTACAGAGCCTATCCAGCCCTTTTCTCTGCTATTAAGGATTCTAGTGGAGTGTTTGACAGCGCTGCAGCCAACCAGAAACCTCTGACTCGCCACGGAAACTATCTCTTTAGTGGGGCTCTTCAGTCCTTCTACTTGGATTCCTTTTTCATATGTCCCTATGATTGAACGAAATAGAATTGGCTTCCTCAACCCAGTACCATTATCTTCTGTCACGATCTTTGTGTAGCCATATCCGATGTCAACCCCTATTGATTTTGTCATTAGTTCATCACCTCCTTTTTGAATTTTTCAATTTCAAAATCTGCAAAATTATTCTCTGCATATTTCAGAACCAACTTGCCGATTCTGACTGCTCTTTCATTTTCAATCTTGTCTGCTTGAGCTAAAAGTTTTTTGGCCTGCTCCCTTAACTTTTGGGAATCCCTCTTCATCGCTCCACCTCCCTCCTTTTTCTATTTGGTTGCGGACATCTCATTTTCATTTCCTCCTTCTAATACGTAAATGCATCCAGAAACGAATTTTTTTAAAATTTTTTTAAAAAATATGCAAATAAGTGTCAAATTTAACACCTGTCCATAAAAAATGACCGAGTTGTATACAGATAAGTGTCCACCCTTAGCACCTGCTTAAGATTTTTCAGCCTTAAAAGTGACAAGGGTGGTTACCACCTTGACACCTGCTTGAAAAATAGGTGTCTAAACTTAGCCCGAGGGCAATTTTGTAATTTTCTTCTTTCCTTTTCTTCAAAATTATTCCCTCCCTAATACATTTCTTAGCTTTTTGTGAATCGCTGGTAAATACTTTTCAAGCTCTTTATTCGCAGCGGGCAAACCCAATGCTATAACCGCTACGGCTGTCCTTAAAACTCCAATTTCCTGTTCCAGCTTTTTGAATATTTCGCTAACGCTATCTCCGTTTTGCTGTACAAGCTTTTGCAAAATTACATCTGTCTTTTCTGCAATTTTTGAAAGGTCTGAACTGTCCAATTTCCGCATCAAGCTGAGAAAGGTTTCTCCTTCTTCCCGTTCCCCTTCAACAGCTTTTCTGACAAACTCGGTGAAAAACTGAGTGGTTGTTAGACCATTTTTCAAAGCCTGAATTCTCTTAAAGTCAGTCTCTGAAACTTTAAAATTGATGTGCCTTGTCTTTGCCATTCTTGAAAAATTCTCCTTTCTTTTTTAAACTTCCCTTAACTATCTAAATGCATTAAGAAAGAGATTTTTTTCGTATTATTTATATTACCAAAATACTTTTTTATATCGTATTACGCTTAACCGCCCGAAAACACTTGATTTTTGAGGGATAAAAATACCGAAATAATACACTTTTAAATAAGCTAAAATCACTATAAAACATAACAATATCAAGGCATTAGGCAGTTTTCCCCAGCAACGGATAGTTGCGTTGGGTGTGAATAAAAAGCGGGAAACCTCCCTTAAATTATCAGTATCCACAAAAATGAAAAAGCAATCGGATTGAAAATGCAATTCTATTCTATTTTGACATCTCAATTTCTTTCCCCTGCGGCTTGCTGGATTTAGAATATCCGCCTTCGGATTTTGACATTTCCATTGTCTTAGCTGCCTGAAAATTCTTTAGCTCTTCCGGACTCATTTTTGCAAATTCTTTCTCCAGCTTTTTTTCAATTCTCTTCGCCTGCCACTTTGCAAACGGGCTGCCTGTCTTTGCATGTTTTGCAAGTTCCTTCTCCCTCTGCTTCATTAATTCCGCAGCCTTCCCCTGATTGAAATTGTTTTTATCAATGTCCCGCATGAAACTTTTTACTAAAGGTATTTTGTCCATCAGCCTTTCCCCTGCCTTCGCTATTTTTTCTGCTGTTCCAGCGCTTTTGAAACATTCCTTTTCCATTTTGGTGATTGCTTCTCTGCCGGCTTTGGATTTTTCAATTTCGGAATAATCAAGAGTCGAGGTTTTGACCTGTTCGTGTTTCATCTGCTCTTTGAGGTTGTCTCTGCTGTCGGTGTATATCTTCAGGTCGTGCTTGCCTCGAGTAATAGCAACATAGGCTTGATTGTAGTTAACCTTTTTTGAAGTGTCAGCATGGTAAAGGACTTCCCTTGAGGTCTGGCCCTCAGATTTATAAACGGTAACAGCATAACCATGGTCTATGTAGTTGTATTGAGTTTTAAGATTGATGTTTTTCTCCTGTCCTGTCTCCATCCTGATGGTCGCCTTACCGCTTCCCTCAATTGCTTTGATCTCGCCTATCTGCCCATTCTTGAGCTTCAAAGACTTATCATTTTTCAAAAAAACTACCTTTTCGCCTCTTGAGAATAACTGCTCTTTTTCCGAGTAAACCGACAAAAGCTGTCCTTTGGTTTTGAGGTCAATTAGATGTTCCTTTCCGTCTTTAGTCTGGACTGTGATTTTGTGGTTTTGCTGGTCTACAGACTTAACCTTTCCCTCTCTTCCAGCTCTTCCGAAGATACCTGCCTTGTTCGTAATAATACGGTCGCCTTCTTTGTAGCTCTGAGCAAAATGCTTATCCACAGGGCTAAGGCTTTTCGATTCCCTAATTGTAAAAGTATGTTCCTGTCCTGATAATTTCCCCTGCTGTTTTAGTTCGGCGCGGATGGATTGATTGAGTTCGTTCCTGTCTGCATTTCTGGCTGTAACAATAATGGTATTTTTATAATCTTTGCTGGTGTAGTCTTTAACAATAGCGTCAAGCCTCTCTTGTCTGCCTGATATTCCCTGTATCTTGCCTTTGTCTTCAAGCCGGTCAAATGCTCGGTCAATCCGCTTTGCTGAAATATCTTGAACGACTTCTTTATAATCTTTGAAATCTGCGCCTTTCTGCCGCTGCACCTCACTTAAGCGGACTGTTTTAAGGTCTCCGGTCTCCTGAAGTTTAGAGAACATTTTCCCAGCCTCTATTGCCTGGAGTTGTTTGGTATCTCCTATGAATACAATTCTTGCGTCTGCTTTTTCCGCTTTTTGCATAAGCTTATGCATCTTTTTAGATCCCAGCATTGAGGCTTCGTCTACGATCCATGCATTTTTTCCACTTTTGGAATTTATGTCTTGCTGTGCAAGGAATGAATCAATTGTCTGAGATTGAATCCCTGCCTGCTGCTCCACTTCAGCAGCTGCCTTCCCGGTGAAGCCTAAACCCTTCACTGTATAGCCCTGTCCTTCGAGTTGTCCTTTCGCTGCCGCTAACATGGTGGTTTTTCCCGTGCCAGCGTCGCCCTGTATGCCGATATAGCGGTCTTGAGTGGTCAGGATGTGGTTTACTGCGTCTTTCTGTCCCAGCGTTAATGTGATGCGTTTCTGTGCCTCAAAAGCCTTAAGTCCCGCCTCGGCTTGCTCTTTGGGCATGATTGAGATTTTCATGCCGTGCCCTGCTTGAACTTTTTTTAAGATATCCCGCTCTATCTTCTGCATCTCAGCTGTGGTATAAATACCTTTGTCCAGGGTTTTTATTTCTTTTTTTTTATTGAGCTCATTAAAGGCTTTGTCAAGGTCGCTGATACGGTATTCTCCTACAGATAACTTCCCAGCTGTTTTCAGGATATCTTCCTTTGAGAATGTGGCTTCCTGTTCTGTTACAATTTTTCCGGCAAGCCGGATATAGTCGTATTCATTCATTTTTGGATCTTTGCGGTTAATCTCAGCTTTTTTCATTTGCTCTGCGGCCTTCTGGATAGATTCTCGGATGCCTTCTTTCGTGTAGCCCTGCTCATGCAGTCGGTCACTCCAGCTTTCCTTTACGGTCTGCATATCTACGTCCCGTTTAGCAACCCGGGATCCGAGAGTTGCAATCTCTCTTAACTTCTGCTCATCGGCATTCTGATATAATCCACTTTTTTTGAGCTCTTTGATCTTGGCATTTATTTGTTCCTTCCTCTGTGAAAAATGATCAAGTAGTTTCTTGTCGATACCCTGGATTTTGAATAAACCTTTCTCGTCTGACTGGATTGGGTAGCCTAAGTCCTTCAGATTCGCTGCTAACTCATTTCGGTAAATCTGTCCGATCAGCATCTTATTCTCAAAGAGCTTTTCGTTGCTCAATGCCCGCCATGATCCGTCGGGTCGCTGGGTCATGTTCATGACAACTGTATGGGTATGCAGCTGAGGATCCAATTCCCGGCTGGTATTATGCTCAAACTTAGCAATTGTAAGATTGCCGGTATCTATTTTTTCAGTGTTACTTTTAATGGTCTGCCGTGCCTGCGAGAAATGCTGTTCAACGTAGCTGAGCGTCTCTGTTACGGCTTTTTCGTGCGCCGCGCGGACTCTGTCATCCCCCAATACCTCTGAAAACACTGAAAAACTTTTTGGAGCGGAAAAAGTCAGATCAAGAGCGGCCCTGTGATTTTGATTTTCTCCGCCATTTAAAATCTGGAATTCGCCTTTAGTACCCTGGCCGTTTAGAAGTTTTTTAAAATCTTCTTTTTCAACCGGGCCCTGCAGCCCTAATTTTTCAGCGCCCTTTCCTTGCCATTCGCCTTCCTGTTTGGAGTAATAATTATCCTTTTGATAGTATACTTCTGCCTGTCCTGCCGATACGCCGGAAATACTTACCATTTGTTTATCCTTTTAAAAAATCTCTTTAAAGAGGCTAAAAGCGTTTTATTATCAGGGAAAACATGAGATAGAGATATACCTTGACAAGGCTTCCAGTCCTCTTGGGTTTTAATCCCTCTCAGACCGTAAAATAAGCCAACCAGATGTATAGAGTAGATTGTGATCCGTTCACGCAGCGGGACATCAACATACGCCGGGTGGAACTCCAAAAAACCTATCCAGACCAAAACTCCGATAATAGATAATGAGCCATACACCCATTTTTTTGTGGTCATTTTCCCTTCTCCCCTTTCTCTTTCCCATAATCCTCAATAGCTTTTTCAAATTCTTTCTGGAATTCTTCTGCCTTTTTTTCTTTCTCTTTTTCTTTTTTCTCAATCTCTTTTAGCTTTTCCTCGGCCGTTGCCACCCTGTCTATATGTTTTTGTTTCTGCTCCTTGGTTTTTGCAAATTCTGCTTCGTTCTCATTCCATGAGCGTTCAAACGTAACATCTTCTTTTTTCATTTCAATGTCGAGCTTGCTCTGCTGGGAAACCACATAAAAGAAGATTAGACCTAACACCGGACTCGTGAAGAGTAATATCTTGAAAAGGTTAGACATTCGACACCTCCTTTATTTGTTATTTTTTCGCCCATTACCTTTTTGACTTTTTTTCTCAAGCCACTCTTCAATATCACTATAACGAAACCTCAGGCATCTTCTTGAGATTTTCACTGCCGGAATTTTGTTTTTGAAGACCATTCCGTATACGCCCATCTTTGTGATCCCGAGTCTTTCAGCTACCTCTGCAACTTTGATCAAGTTATCTTTTTCCATTTTCTCACCTCCTTCTCATATAAATGCATTTAAAAACGATTTTTTTTATTTTTTTACAAATTTAAAATTTTTTTGCCTTAATCCCTCGTATGTCAAAATCGCAGCTGTAGTTACTATATTCAGTGATTCAACCTCCGCTGCCATGGGGATATAAACCATTTCATCCATTAACTGTCTCTTTTCTTTGGATAGACCGCAGGCCTCGGTCCCGAATACAAAAACTGTGGGCTGAGTATAATCCACTTCTGTATAAAGTTTTTTACTTGCCGGGGATGTCCCTACAATTGTCTTGCCTTCTATTTTTAACGCTTCAATTAGTTTCCTAAAATCTCTCTCATAGGATATGTCAACGGAATTCTCATAGCCTACTGCAGATAGAAGCGCCTTTCTGTTCTTGTAGCTCACACTATTACTTGTAAAATATAATTTGCTCCCTGTAGCGCAGGCCAATCGTATTATCCCGCCTATATTTAGCGGTTTCCTGATGTTGTCAAAAACCAGATCAAACATCCCGGCATATTCGTTAAAGATGTTTTCGTTTAAATCAATAACTGGCCGGATTTTAATGAAGCATTCGTTAAACTCAAATGGTATCTTCATCCTCTGCAATAATAATTCGGCTCGCTCCATAATAAGCTTTTTCTCTAAGGTAGTCTGATCTTCTTTTGTCTCGGTGAAAGTTTTGGCAATCTTTTTAAGGAGAGAGTCTGAGGCTGTGGTTCTAGTTTGCTCATAGGGCCGCTCAATAGTGGAGATATGAGTTTTTGTAATGCCGCCAAGCATATCCCCAAACTGCTTTTGAGTCTTACCCGCCTTAATTCTTATCTCTTTTATCGTGTCCCAGAGTGCCATATAGTTTTAATTCCTCCTATCGCAAAATGTTGATACATTCATGCAAGCATCTCCCTGAGTGCATTTTGATAACAAAAATAGGCTATTTTGAGGCATTTTGAGGCATTTTGAGGAATAATAAAAAAGGGGTTTCAGTCCTCTAAGTGACTGTAACCCCTTGATTTTAAAGAGTGAGCCGTGCAGGATTCGAACCTGCGACCCGCTGATTAAGAGTCAGCTGCTCTACCAACTGAGCTAACGGCCCATTAACGACAGTTTTTAGGGATCAGGGATTAGGGGTTAGTTAACTACAAAAACTATTTTTTCTAATCCCCAACAACTAAAACCTAACAACTGCAAATTTTGCCATAGCAAAATTTGCTTGGCGCGCCTGAGAGGATTCGAACCTCCGACCCTCAGCTCCGGAGGCTGATGCTCTATCCATCTGAGCTACAGGCGCACTTTATAGCTAATAGTTCATCGTTCATGGCTCATTGTCAGCAATCAGCTATGAGCTATTAGCCATGAGCTAAATTGGGGTGAGTGAGGGGTATCGAACCCCCAACCCTTGGAGCCACAGTCCAATGCTCTACCATTGAGCTACACTCACCGATTTACAACAGTGCAAGTGAAAGTGTCAGTTAATAGTAAAACAAAAAAAACATTTTCAGTCAAATTCAACTGCACTGATAACTTACACTTCTCACTGCAAATTTTGCAACGCAAAATTTGCTTGGCGCGCCTGAAGGGATTCGAACCCCTGACCCACTGCTTAGAAGGCAGTTGCTCTATCCGACTGAGCTACAGGCGCACATATGGTCGGGGCGAGAGGATTCGAACCTCCGGCATCCTGCTCCCAAAGCAGGCGCGCTACCAGGCTGCGCTACGCCCCGAAAAATAAAAAAAGTTAGAAGTTAGGAATTAAAAGTTTTTAATTTCTATAATTTTTAACTTTTCACTTTAAACTCTAATACTTCAGAATTTCCAGATAATCAGCGATATCTTTCTCGTCTTCGCCTTTTGCATTCAGCTTTTTCTGTCTCAAGTCATTAACCGCCTTGCTTTTGCTGCCTTTATACAAGGGGTCCATTTCTATCGCCTTTGTTATGGCTAATGAGGCGTCCCCGTATCTGCCTTTCGCATTATAACAGAGCGCAAGCCCGTAATATGAAGGATAGAAATCCGTCATCCTCTTCAGCGCTTCCTTATACGCATTTATTGCCTCATCATATTTTCCAAGCCTGTAATATATCCTCCCAAGATTATTGTATGCCATCTCAGGCGTCCGATATAGGACATTAGAAAGCGCCTTATTATATGAAATAATTGCGTCATTAAACATTTTAGACCTTTCGTATGCAACACCGAGATTATTATGAGCCTCTGCAAAATCAGGGTCAACGCTTACAGCCTTCTGAAAGAAATCTATCGCCTTTGGAAAATCCTCAAATTTCAGCAGGTATATTATCCCGATTGCATTAAGCACTTCCTTGTTCTCGGGATTAAGCTCATAGGCTTTCTGAAACTCAATAAATGCCGGATTAACATTATTTTCATTAAGATATGAAACTCCGAGTTTATAATGTGCAGCCGCCTTCTGTGTGTTCTCTATGCTTGCCGTTGCACAGGAACCGATAAAAACAGCCATAATTAAAATCATCAGTTTTTTCATCGCCGCTATTTTACCATAAAACTCAACATAATTTTTCCAAGGCTTCTTTTGTAAGCTTATATGTTTCATCCCACATAAGATTTTTAACGTCAATCTCAAACCCGTCCTGAAGAAACCTCACCCTCTTGCCGATAATATTATACAGCCCGAGTATCTTTTCTCCCGCAGCCTTTGTATCTTTTGAAAAAATTACACGGACCCTTCCGTTTATCTCCGCAATATCTGTAATCAGCAGTTTCTTCGCCATTATTTTGAGCCTCATTACATCAAAAAGATTTTGAACCTCTGAAGGCATGCGCCCGAAACGGTCATTAAATTCTTCAATCAGGGCATCAAGGCCTTCACGGCTCTTTGCCGATGCTATCTTTCTGTAAATGCCCAACCTCAGCGTAACGTCTTCAATAAACTCCTCGGGAATAAATGCCGAGACTTTAAGGCTTATGCGAGGCTCTATCTCTTCTTCAATCTTTATCCCTCTTAGTTCGGAAACTGCGCTTTCAAGCATTTCTATATACATATCAAATCCCACTGCATGTATATGGCCGGACTGCTCATGGCCCAGCAGATTCCCTGTCCCCCGTATCTCAAGGTCTTTCACCGCAAGCCTGAAGCCTGCGCCGAGATAATTCATATCCTGAATAGCCTGAAGCCTTTTCTTTGCCTCATCCGTCAGGATATCTTCACCGGAGATAAGAAAATATGCGTAGGCCCTGACATTGCTTCTGCCGACCCGGCCCTTCAGTTGATAAAGGTCTGCGAGTCCAATCATGTCTGCCCTGTCTATGATTATCGTGTTTGCATCAGGTATATCAAGCCCGGAGCCTATGATGGTTGTTGAGACAAGGACGTCTATCTCTTTATTTATAAATCTCTGCATTATCCTTTCAAGCTCTTTCTCATGCATCTGCCCGTGCGCAACAGAAACCTTTGCATCCGGCACAAGCTGCCTGACGTGAGCAAAAACCTTTTCCATGTCATTAATCCTGTTATGTACAAAATATACCTGCCCTCCCCTATCAATCTCTCTTTCTATCGCACTCCGTATAAGCCCGTCATTGAATGCTGAGACTACGCCCTTTACCGCAAGCCTTTCCTCCGGCGGCGTCTCAATAAGGCTCATTCCTCTTATGCCTGACAGCGCCATATTAAGCGTCCTCGGTATCGGAGTTGCGCTAAGAGTCAGCACATCAACCCCCTTTTTAAGCTCTTTGATTTTCTCCTTCTGTGCAACGCCAAAACGGTGCTCTTCATCAATTATAAGCAGTCCGAGGTTATGAAAACCGATATCTTTCCTTAGCAGAGTGTGGGTTCCTATCAGGATGTCAATCTCTCCTTTTGCGGCTCTGCGGATAGTCTCTGTCTGCTCTTTTTTTGACTTGAATCTGCTCAGATAATCCACTGCAACAGGAAACGCAGAAAACCTCTGACTGAAGGTCCTGTAATGCTGGTCGCATAAGAGTGTCGTGGGAACGAGAACTGCAACCTGCCTGTTATCATAAACTGCCTTGAATGCCGCTCTCATGGCAACCTCTGTCTTTCCGTAACCTACATCTCCGCACAGAAGCCTGTCCATCGGCTCTTCCGACTCCATGGCAGCCTTAATCTCTTCAATGGCCTTTATCTGGTCGGGCGTTTCATCATAAAGGAAAAAATTATCAAATTCACTGTGCAGTTCTGAATCTGCGCTGAATGAAAACCCTCTTGCAACCTGTCTTTCCGCATAGAGTTTAAGGAGTTTCTCAGCCAGCTCTTTTATCCTCTTGCTTGCCTTCTCCTTAGTCTTCTGCCACGTCTTTCCCCCGAGCCTGTCTATCTTCGGAACAAGGCCCTCTCCAGCATGATACTTGCTTATCTTCTCTATCCCATAAAGCGGAAGATAAAGCCTGTCGCCGCTAGAATACTCCAGAACCATGAGGTCGCCCTCATAGCCTTCTATTGTCTGTCTTACAAGACCCGTGAACCTTCCGATTCCATGGTCCCTGTGCACGATAAAATCTCCGGGAGACAGGTCCTCCAGCGACATAAGAAGCCCCGACACTTTTGATTTTTTTATCGGCCTGAATGCAGGCCTTTCGCCAAAGATTTCTTTTTCGGTAAGGATTAGAAATCCTGAAAGAAAAAATCCTGATGACAGCTCTCCGACAGTTATTGATATATTCCCTTCATATTCAGCGATGTTTTCTTTCGCAACAAGAGGAGCAATAACATCGTTATTCATAAAAATATCTCTCAGTCTCTCAGCCTGCCCTTTTGACGCCGCAACCATAACCACCCTGTTATCCTTTGTTAATGCCTTAACTGCATCAGGAAGCTCATAAATGGATTTTCTCTCATTGTGGTATATGCCGCAGCCTCCCAGCGATAAAAGACCTGCATCAATAACTTTGCCTTCCTTCAAATCCCCCCTTCCCCCCTTTTCTAAAGGGGGGTGAGGGGGGATTACTGAATGTGGTATCGTTGAAAAAGAAAATTTTGAAAGCATAACGGCGCCTTCAGAAAAATCACATGGATGGTGAATGGAATCAGAGTAAAAACAATTTGCATCTTTAAATACTGAGAAGATGTTCCCGGCCTCTAAATGTTCCACTGAAGGCAGGACAGTGAATTCTTCAATCTTTCTTATTGATTTCTGTGTGCTTACATCAAACATCTTTATGGTCTCAATTACATCTCCGAAAAACTCTGCTCTCAGCGGATTTTCTCCTGTTGAAGGGAATATGTCAAAAAGCCACCCCCTGCGGCTGAACTCTCCGTGTTCAACAACTATCGGGACCTGTTTATATCCGAGATAAACTAACTTCTGCTCTAACACGTCTCTGCTGATTTCAAGAGGCTGCTTCAGTATCAGCGCGCTGTTTTCTAACTCGCTCACTCCCCAAAGCGGAGCCTTCGCTGCAGCATTTGACGTTACAACAGAAGCGCCGTATCTGAACCTGTAAACCACATCCGCCCTTTTTCCGCAGGCGTCAGGGCCGTCCGGCTCAGGGAGAAAGAAAAGGCCGTTCGTCTCATTCAGGTGAAGAACAGACCTGAAAAACAATATGTCCTTGTACAAAGCCTCTGCGGTTTCCTCTGTTGCCTCAACCATAATAAACGGCTTCTCCTGCATTGCAAAAAAAAGCGCCATGGAAGAGCCTGTGAGATTATAGATACGGGAGGAAGGAGGAATACTTTTTATTTTATCAGAAAATGATGTAAAGTTGTTAAGCATAGACATTCAGAATTTTATGAATAAACTATGATGGGGTTATAGGCAATGGTTTGTTCACTAAGCTCCCAGAAGCCGTTGATGTAAAAGGTCTTCGCAATTACGGCGCCCGTCAAGAACAGCATGAATGAAAACAGTTTTATCTCTGATTTCATATATAATGCGGTATGGTTTAAAAAATATTTCTCTGAAATCAAATATCCCCCACCGCTGCATTTCCGTCGGGTGATTGCCGCGCATAGGCATTGTTTCCAGAGAAGTCATTGCCTTTTGAATGTTGTCAAGCAGATGCTCTGCTTTCCCCTGCGAATCATTGATTGCAACGTACCTGTAGATTGAGAAGAGGTCATCTTGAGCAACACCTGTGATACGGACTTCGTATTTCACAGCTTCTCAGCAGTGCGCACTTTCTTTTTTAATTCCGCAAACACCAGATGAATTGGTTTATGCCTGCCTTCAAGCATATCCTTTCGTCCCATTGCCAGCAGCTTCAGCATTGCCGTGCTTTCGCGGTCTTTCTCATATTCTTTTATGTCCTGAATTATTGCCCGAGCCTCTCCGTTTACGGTAACAACAACAGGATTGCCGGTTTCGGATATTTCGCTGATTATTTCTGACGCATGAGATTTGATATGGCTTATGGGCTTAACGGCTGTGCTTAGTTTCATCTTTCCCTCCTTATGACCCTAATTGAGTCTTTATTATAGTCTACCAGATTTCTATAAAAAATCAAAGAAGGTTCCGATAATAAATATTCTCTTACAGCTTTTTTATTTTCTCAATTAACTTTGTAGTAGATATGCCCTTGACATAGGGAAGGCTGCGGGTCTCCTTTGCAATGTCAGAGCCTACAATATCTTCTTTTTTCCAGTCTCCGCCCTTGACCAGGACATCGGGTTTGAGCAGTTTAATCAGTTCATAGGGCGTTTCTTCATCAAACAGGGTTACATAATCCACTATCTCAAGCGAAGACAAAATCTCCGCCCTATGGCCTTCT